>NZ_JBAFWX010000006.1:0-133308 GCF_036576145.1 Bartonella eidoli
GTAATAAAATATATTACTAATGTGATTACATAGTATATTATTTTTACAATATTAAATTATATTGTTTTTTATAAATTTTATTTATTATAATACTTAATAAAAATAACACGATAGCTATTTTTATATAATATTATTAAATGATTATAAATATAAAATATTATAAAAATTGATAAGGTAATTATTGATTTAGAAAGTTAAATAATCAGCAATGCCTATTAAAATCTATTTTGGATTTTAATTATATTTTATTTTTTTCATAACTGTACCATTTTTGCTACAGATTTTTTATAAAATATGATTTATTCTTTTAACGTTTATTAGCTATGCTATTGGGGAGCAGTTATGATAAAATACTTAATCACAACATCTATTTTTTCTTTATTTGTAGTTTCTGCAGCACAAGCAGCGGATATTGCGGTTCCTGAACGGTCAGCGCCTGTATCAGCGCCTGTATCAGCGCCTGTGGTTGTGGCTCCAAATTTTTCTTGGACAGGGTTTTATCTTGGGGGTCAATTTGGTGGTTTTTCAAGTAGGACTGCTATAAATTACTTAGATAATGATGAAAAATGGCATCAAGCAAAAAAGGGAGTTGTACCTAAACCTTCCGGTGTCATAGGTGGTATTTATGCAGGGTCTAATATTGATATAGATAACGGATTTATTATAGGTGTCGATACAGATATAATATGGTCCGATAAAAAAGATACAAAAGATATTAATTTTTTTGAAAGAAACGTAATGGTGCGAGAAGGTGAGGGGGATGACAATCCAGGAGAAGGACCTAGTACTGCTGAAGTACCAGCTGCTACAGTAAATTTAGGAGCTGTGCATCATACTTTAAAACAAAAATGGTTCGGTGCAACACGGGTACGGCTTGGCTTTGTTGCTGATCGTATGATGCCTTATCTTGCAGGCGGTGTTACTTATGCGCAGCTTCAGAATATTTATGAAGCTAAGTTTGATGCAGTACACGATGATTTCTCTGACTTATTGCAGGATGAGAATAAAACAATGGTAGGTTATACTATTGGAGGGGGTATTGATTTTGCAATGACTGATAATGTCATTTTACGTGCGGAATATCGTTACTCAGACCTTGGTAAGAAAAAATTTGCGCATGAAAAAGTAAAAATTGGCTATAAAACTAACGATTTTCGTCTTGGTGTAGCTTATAAATTTTAATTATTTTTGCGATTAAGCTTTTTAAAAGCCTCATTTTAAAATGAGGCTTTTATTTTGGGAGTCATATTTATTAAGCATCATTTTTTGAAGTTGTAAAAAGATGTTGAACTTTTTATAAAAAAGTTAATTTTTCTTTTATTTACAATGTATAATGAGTATTCCAAGTACACTTTTAAAATAAATAGAAATTTTGAATAAGTTAACTCAATATAAATTATCATTTTGACGTTAAGATAATAGATATTATTATGGTGAAAGTGCAGTATATTTTTTAAGATTTATTTTGTCGAATTGGCATTGTAATGGTTACAGTTGTACCTTTCATTTCTTTAGAGGTAATTTCAAGATTTCCTTTGTGTAATTCTAACAGAGAGCGTGAGATTGCTAGACCAAGACCTGAACCGGTATGAGTTTTAGTAAACTGATTTTCAACTTGCTCAAAAGGCTGTCCAAGCTTTTTGATTGCTGATTGAGGGATGCCAACACCTGTATCTTTAATTATAAAAATAAGATCATTTTCTTTTTGGAACGCACAAACATCAATACTACCACCGGAAGGTGTAAATTTAACAGCATTAGAAATGAGGTTGAGGAAAATTTGTCTTATAGCGCGGTTGTCAACTTCAGCATGCAGTTCTGAAGTAATATTGGTTGTGATCGCAATATTTTTATCTTGAGCTTGAGGCATAAGTGTTCGCACTGTTTCACTAATGATAGGTTCAATATCGGTATTTTTACAATCAAGAGTAAATCTTCCCGCTTCTATTTTTGACATATCAAGAATATCATTTATTAGAGTTAAAAGGTGGGTTCCCGAACTGTAAATATCATGTACATATTCTTTATAACGTTGTGAGCCAAGAGGACCAAAAGTGGATTGTAACATGATGTCTGAAAAACCAAGAATAGCATTAAGTGGGGTACGTAATTCATGGGACATATTAGCTAAAAATTCTGATTTTGCTTTGTTAGCACTTTCTGCACGCTCTTTTTCTTCTTTCAAACTTTTGTTAAGCTTTTCTACTTCTGTTGCACGTTGCTGAGCGTTTCCTCTTGCACGTTTGAGCTCTTGAATAAAAGAAAAAAGACGTTTTTCACTGTCTTCAAATTTTTCTTGTTGTTGTTTTAACTCAGAAATATCAGTTCCAATACAAACAAGTCCCCCATCTTGGGTACGCCGTTCATTAATTTTGAGCCAATAACCATCTGCTGTTTGGCGAATACTGGTTAAATTCCCTGCGCCATCATCTTTAAGGAGGTGCTCACTGATTGCAGGGCGTGCCATAGCTTCAACAGTTGCACGTTGGATGCCTGATTGTAAATTCTGTTTAGGGATAGAGGCATATTCGCAAAATTTGCTATTGGACATGACTAAACGTCTTTCTGAATCCCATAATACAAAAGATTCTGAAATATTTTCAATGGCATCACGAATACGAAGGTCAGCTTGTGCTGTTTGTTCGGCTAATTGACGTTGTTCACTAATATCAAAGGAAATTCCAACTAAATGTGGTTCTTCTTCTTCAGTAACTTCTGCACGAATGCGCATCCATACATAATGGCCGTCAGCATGACGCATGGGGACGTTAATATCGATATGTCTTTTTTTACCACTCATTAATTCTTGAGCAAGGTCAAAAAAGTCAGCATCATTTGGATCAATAATGGCGGTAATTTGGGATATTGAAAGTAGCGCATCTTGAGGAACATAACCAAGCATTTCATACATTGCTCTAGACCAGTAGACACGCCCACTTGCCATATTCCAATCCCACAGTCCACAGCGGCCACGCATCATTGCCATGTCAATACGGTTTTGAATTTTTTCTGAAATTGTGTCTGTATTGCGTGCTCGCACAATTTGATTATAGTAAGCATAAAGGAGTGATAAAATAATACCAGCAGTCGCTATGAACAGAGTCATGTTTAATGAAAAAGCTTTCTGCCATTCCATATAGGTATGTTGCATCTTTTCACTAACTAATACACCGTATTGTCCGTTGTTTGTTTGGCTGAATGAGGCGAAGGCTGGGTCGTCTCTACCTACTGTGATTTTCAGTATACCAGCATTCTTTTTCAGAGGGTGTAAAGTAATATTCTCAGATATAAAATTTTGTAAAGGTTTTCCTACTGTGATCTCTGAATTTGATGATGCTAAAACGATTCCTTGTTTATCTACTATAGTGATAGTAATGCTGGAATTAATAAGACCTTGATTATAAAAATTGGTAAGGATATTTTGTAAATGACCATGAGAAAGAGAAGCCGTTTTTTCTAATCGAGTAGAAGCAAGTAAATCACTGTCGATTATATTTGCAACATGGGTGGTTAAGAGAGTAATCGTCGAATGCGTATTTTTATCAATGGTATGGCGCCAATCGTAGATTAGAACGAAACGAATAGCTGCCAATACAATGAGGAATATAATAATTATAATTGGAATAGAACGCCGCAGCCAAGGTTCAACAAATAAAAGCTTTTTATAAACTGAACCAAAAAGCATAGCGACATACGTTGTCCGCGTCTTGCGGCCTTGATAATTTAATTTTGAAGCGGCATACATTTCTGTTGGCGCATTATATGCGTCCAATTTCGCCATTTCAGGTTCCTCTAATTATGAAATAATGTGACTAAAGACTGCTTCAACATTTGTAGTAACTCCACAAACATAATGAATCAAAACAGGAGTCTTCTGTCCAGTCTTTTTTTTGAAAAATGATTCTACTCTTATGGATATGCTACATAAACGATAGAAATAAATATTAATAAACGATAGAAATAAATATTAATTCACCCATAAACAGGTTTTAAATTCCTGTTTATGGGTAAGGGCTTTCAAATCATATTATAATATTTTTAAGCAAGTATGCGGCTTACTATATCTGAAACATCACTTGATAATTGAGAAGATTCCGCAATTGTTTTTAATGCATCTTCAAGTTTTTGTCGCCGAATAGGTTCTAATTTCTTCCAAGAGCGTACTGTTGTTAACAGTCGTGAAGAAAGTTGTGGATTTTTTTTATCAATTTCTAAAATTATTTGGCAAAGAAATTGATAAGAGGCACCATCAATTCTATTAAATCCTGTTAAATTATTAGACGCAAAGACACCGATTAAAGCGCGCACGCGATTAGGGTTGTCCTTTGAAAAGAGTGGATGCTGCATAAGTTGTTTAACACGATCAAGAGTTGATTCTTCAGAAACCATTGCTTGAATGGAGAACCATTTATCCATAACCAAAGGGTCGTGTCGATAGCGATTCTCAAAGTCATTTAAAGCATTTTGTGCTTGCTCACTTGCATTAAAATGTTTCACTAAAGTGGTTATACTGGCCATACGGTCAGTCATATTATCAGCCATTTCATATTGTGCGGCAGCACGATCCGGTTTAGCTTCAGCAATAGAAAGGTAGTTTAGTACAATATTCCGTAATGCTCGTTTCCCGGCTTGCTCAGTATGTGGTGAATAGGGTTCTTGAACCTTCATACGTGTATAAATTTTTGTAAAAAGCTCCTGATGGGTATGTGCGATGGAAGCTAAAAACTGATTGCGCACATAATGAATGCGGTCTGGGTCAATATTTTCATCAATTAAGTTGGCAAGCTCAACTTCACTAGGTAAGTTTAAACAAAATGCGCGAAATTCTGGTTCTAGGTTTTCATCTGTTATGATGGTTTCAATTACTTTTAGCAAAGTAGAGGACATGGATACTGTTGCTGGTGTTTTATCTTGAATAGCTTGAATTAACGCATGCGTCATTAAACGATTAAGTGACTGCCAGCGATTGATTTGATTACTATCATTTTGAGTGAGAAAAATCAGCTCGTCTTCATTGAATGGTGTTTGTAGAATGATAGGTGCTGAAAAGTCTCTAAGTAAGGATAATACAGGCTTTTCACGTAGTCCTTTTAATGTGAATGTTTGGTTTTCCTTAGAAATAAGCATAACATTTGATTGAATATTAGCATCAGATTCATAAGTTAATGCTTCTCCGTTACTTCCTAAGAGACCAAACGCGATAGGGATAAGCATAGGTTTTTTTATACTTTGTTTAGGTGTGGCTGGTATATGTTGCTGTGCCTGAATTGTTAAGACACCATCATTATAATGACTGTCAATTTTCACATTGGGTGTACCAGCTTGCTCATACCACAACATAAACTGTGAAAAATCTTTTCCAGAGACTTCAGCAAAACAGGCAATAAAATCTTCGATTGTGCATGCTTGCCCATCATGGCGTTGAAAGTAAAGATCCGTACCTTTACGAAATAAAGCAGAGCCCAAGATCGTGTGTATCATACGGACTACTTCTGCTCCTTTTTCATAGACAGTTGTTGTATAAAAATTATTGATTTGGCTATATTGACGAGGACGTACAGGGTGAGCCAATGGGCCTGCATCTTCAGAAAATTGTGTAGCTTTTAATGTTTTGATATTTTCAATTCTTTGTAGACTACGTACATTTTGATCTGAGGAAAATTCTTGGTCACGATAAACCGTTAATCCTTCTTTTAAACAGAGTTGAAACCAATCACGGCAAGTAATGCGGTTCCCAGTCCAATTATGGAAGTATTCATGCGCAATGACACGTTCAACATTTCTATAATCATGATCAGTTGCCGTTTCAGGATCTACAAGAACATATTTGTCATTAAAGACGTTAAGTCCTTTATTTTCCATTGCTCCCATATTAAAGTCCGATACAGCAACGATATTAAAAACATCAAGATCATATTCGCGTCCAAAGCATTGTTCATCCCAACGCATGGAACGTTTGAGTGCATCCATTGCATAGGTTGCTCGCTCAGTTTTTCCCTTTTCTACGTAGATACCAAGCGTGATACGTCGGCCAGATACAGTGGTAAAATGATCTTCTAATTTATCAAGGTTTCCACCAACTATTGCAAAAAGGTAGGATGGTTTAGGAAAAGGGTCCTCCCAAACAGCAAAGTGGCGATTACCATCAATAGTTCCTGTTTGGATGAGATTGCCATTGGAAAGTAAGATAGGTGTTGTTTTAGAATCTGCTTCAATTTTTACTGTATAGCTGGAAAGAATATCTGGGCGGTCATAAAAATAAGTAATACGACGAAATCCTTCCGACTCGCATTGGGTACAGTAAACACCGTTTGAAAGATAGAGCCCCATGAGCTTACGGTTGCGTTCAGGGTTTAGTTCTGTAACTAATTGCAATGTAAAAGGAGTTTGCGGTGGAGATATAATTTCTAAATGAGAAGGGGTATTTTTATAAGAACTTTTGTCTAGTGTTTCGCCATTAATAGCAACAGAAATTAGTGTAAGATCATCACCAGAAAGGACAAGAGGCTTGACCTCCTTTGTATCTTGACGGGCTTCAATTAGCAATGTTGCAGTTACACAAGTTTTTGTTGGTTCTAAGCAGAAGTGAAGATTTGTTTTAGGGATAATATAAGGAGTCGGTTGATAATCTTCTAAATGATAAATAGGCATTCTTGACTGTTCCATAATTTTTCCTAACTGTTGTAAATATAAATAAAAGGGTAATCTATTTTTGAGGTAAAGTAAGATTAAAGAATTATGAAAGATTATTTAAATAGTTTTTAACTTCTAAAAAATCTATCCAGGTGAGCTTTTTTTGACTAGGCATTCGTAAAAGATAGGCTGGGTGAAAGGTTGGCATGACGGGAATTTCTTTTTCTCTTACATAGGTAAGCCACTTTCCCCGTGTTCGAATAATTCCTTTTTGATATCCAGTGAGAAATTGCGTAGCGATTCCCCCCAGTGCCATAAGGACACGAGGATTAGCAAGGTGAATATGTCGTTCAACAAAAGGACTGCATAAAGCGACTTCTCTTGGTGTTGGTGTACGGTTTCCTGGTGGGCGCCATGGAATAGTGTTTATTATATAAACATTTTGTCTTGTTAAGCCAATTGATGCTAGTATTTTATTGAGTAATATACCCGCTTTCCCGACGAAAGGAATGCCTTGTATGTCTTCTTCTCGCCCAGGCGCTTCTCCGATGAGCATAAGTGGGCTTCCTACTTTCCCATCTGAAAAACAGGTATTTTTAGCTGTTAATTTTAATGAGCATCCATTAAAAGAAAGGAGCGCAGATTTCAATTCATCAAGCGTATTTGCATTGTTTGCCATCTCTATAGCTGAAAGAATGTCTTGCTTGATATCGGGTTTATGCGGTGGAGAATGGTGCTGTTTCCTGATTGACGGTTCTCTCTGATGTTGAGAGATATCAATGGCAGGTTTTAGTTTTTTTTCCGGGAAAACAGTTTGATCAAAACGATTAATGGGTGTATCAGCTAGGATGACATCAACACCACTTTCTTTGTAAAAGTCTAAAAGTTCTTCATAGGAGATTGTGTATTGCGTTTGATTTAACATTTCATTATTGAATAAACTAGATTGAATTACTCTTCAAGTTTTATGATGGTTTATTGTCAATCTTTATATTAAAATTTTTATAAAGTGCGTGTTAAGAAGCGATATGATGCTAACTTAAAACTTTTAAAAACAGTTGTTCAAAAGTAATGTGTGGACATATGTTTTTGCTTTCTTTACGGCTTCAACCATAGACTCATTTAATGCTAAATGTGCTGCAATGGCACTTGATAAGATACAACCGGTTCCGCGCATTGTTCCTGCTAAGCGTGGAGCAGAGATGTTTTTTATTTCAATTTTATCAATTAAACTATCAATTGCAAAGGGACCATTTGTATGCCCACCTTTTATCAATATATAGCGTGAACCAAATGATAGAAGTTGTTTGGCTTGTTGTATTGCTTCTTCATGATGAGACGCCAGTGCATTTTGACTGAGAAGAGCCAGCTCTCCTATATTAGGTGTTAAAAGATCAACGTGAGGCAGTAGTTTATCGATTATAGTATCTTTGATTGTTTCAGTTGTTAGTTTTCCCCCTGATGAGGCAACAAGCACAGGATCAAAAATAACTGGAATGTGAGGATAATCTTTTAATACATTACAGATTGCTTCTATAATCTCTTTAGTCCCCGTCATACCGATTTTTATCGCACTGATTTGTTTGGATTCTAGGGCTATATGCATTTGCGCGGTGATGAGTTCCCCATTCATTGGAACAATTTTAGCAACATGATTATCATCTTGTACGTTAACGGAAGTTATGGCCAAATTTGCTTTTATTTGAAAATGTGTGGTTGTTTCTATATCACGAATGATACCAGCTCCCCCGGTTGGGTCGGTTCCCGCAATAATAAGAATAGAAGGTATTAACGCCATGCTTGCGTTACCTTTATCCATTGTAGGACACGTTCTTCGGGTTTTTTATGAAGGATAACATCGGTTACAACAGCGGCACTATCCGCTTCTGCTTGTAAAACAGAAACTGCACGTTCTGGTGTTAAACCACCAATACCAACCAAAGGTAACACACCAATTTGTTTCCTCCATTGTTTAATTCTTTCCAGACCTTGTGGCATCCACTTCATTTTTTTTAAGATTGTTGGATAAATAGGACCAAGTGCAATATATGCTGGATTGACAGATATTGCAGTATCCAATTCATGCTCATCGTGCGTGCTAAGACCAAATTCTATACCATTTTTACGAATTGCAGGCAGATCAGCATTGCTTAGGTCTTCCTGTCCGAGATGAATAAATTTGCATTTTTCATCAATTGCTATAGTCCAATAGTCATTAATAATTAATTGTGCTCCGAATTTATCACATATATTTTTAGCTCGTCTGACATGTTGGCTAATAATTTTTGGACTTTCATTTTTCATACGTAATTGTACAAGTTTAATTCCAAGAGGAACTAAACGTTCAATCCAATCAGCAGTATCAACGATAAGGTAAAACGGATCCAGTTTCATGAAAATACCGCTTTTCCAATGATTGGCGTTGAAGGAACTGCTACATTACGCGCTTCAAGAATACCTGCTTTGTATCCCATATGCCCTGCTTGAATAGCTTTAGAAAAGGCTTCAGCCATTAAAACAGGATCATTTGCTTTAGCAATTGCAGTATTTAGGAGGACAGCATCATAACCGAGTTCCATAGCAATAGCAGCATGTGATGGGCGTCCAATGCCAGCGTCAATAACAAGGGTAATATCAGGAAGGTAAGCGCGGATAGAACGTAGTCCATCTGTATTCTGGGGACCTTTGGCAGAGCCAATTGGAGCACACCAAGGCATAATAACACGACAGCCAACATCTAAAAGTTTTTCAGCAACGATGAGATCATCTGTCGTATAAGCAAAAACTTTAAAACCATCATTCTTTAAGATTTGCGCTGCTTCTATTAACAAAAAAACATTAGGCTGTAAAGTATCTGAGTTCCCTATAATTTCAAGTTTAATCCAAGATGTTTTAAAAATATCTCGCGCTAACTGGGCAGTTGTAACGGCTTCTTTAACACTGAAGCAACCAGCAGTATTGGGAAGTATTTTTACATTAAGCTCTGTAAGAAATTGCCAAAATTGTCCACTTTGTTTTCCTCCTACAGTTTCTCGACGCAATGAGACTGTCACAATTTCTGTTCCGGACACATGGATAGCTTCACGAAGAATTTTTAGCGAGGGATATTGAGCTGTACCTAACATAAGACGAGAAGAAAATTTGCATCCATAAATATCCAGCATAATTTTAGCCTCCTTGCATTGGACTTAAAATTTCAATTTTATCTCCTTCATGCAAGATAAATTGACTCCGTTTATTAATGGAAATAACTTCAGCATTAACGGCGGTTGCTAGCCAATTTCCGTTATAACCCAATTCTTCTAACAATAAATCCAGATAGAGGACTTCTGTTTGAACTGCTTCGCCATTGACCAATATTTCCATGTTTCATTCCAGTGCTAATTTCATTGCTCGCTTTGCCATTTCTGGAGATAAAAGAAAGCCATGTCTATAAAATCCATTAATAAAAATATGATTACCACGTTTATAGACACAAGGAAAGTTATCAGGATAGCATGGCCGTATACCAACTCCCGTTTCAATGATTTCTGCTTCACTAAAAGCTGGATGTAAGGTATAGGCTGCATTAAGTAGCTCCATCATTGATCTCACTGAAATAGCACCATTGAAGTCACTTTCAATCATTGTAGCTCCAATCATAAAAACATTATTTTGTCGAGGAACAATATAAAGAGGAATACGTGGATGGAGAAGGCGAATTGGACGAGAAAGTTTAATATCTGTGCTTCGCACAAGCAACATTTCACCACGAACGCCTCGCATGTTTTTATCTTTCTTTAAACGCGCTATTCCTGTTGCATCAATGATAATATCAAAGTTTTTTTCAGATATATCTACGTCAACAAAACAGGCTTTATTTTGGATAAGCTTTTCCTTTAGAGTTATAAGTGCATTGCGAGGATCCATATGTGCTTCATCTTCATAAAAAAGAGCATAATGAAAGCGTTCCGCTATATCTGGCTCAAGATGAGCTATTTCTGCATTTTTTACAATTTTGTAATTATGTGTGCGTTCGGAGAAACGTTCAAGTTCTATAATATCTCGTGTTGGAGCAACAACTAAAGTACCTTTTTGCTCTACAAGATTGGGCAGTATTTTGCGCCACCATCGTATAGCTTTGATACCAATATCTTCAATGGTTTGTCCAGTATTTTCTCTTTCACAATAAGGCGCCAGCATTCCTCCTGCATACCAACTTGCAGTTCTTATGGGAGAATGAGGTGGGGCTGATACAGTAACAGAAACGCCTTTTTGTTGTAACATAAAGGCAACTGTTAAACCGCCTATGCCCGCACCTTTGATAAGGACCTTTTTCAATTCTTTACCAGCTCTTCTTTTTGAGTAGGGATAACTTCTACATAAAGCTCACCATTCTTTTTATATTCTTTTGCCATTGCAATCATTCCTTCGTCTTTTGTTTTTTTTGCTGCTGCATCACGAATATCGTGGGAAATGCGCATAGAACAGAATTTTGGTCCACACATAGAACAAAAATGTACCAGTTTATGAGCTTCTTTAGGCATTGTTTCATCATGAAAAGCGCAGGCTGTATCTGGATCAAGAGAAAGATTAAATTGGTCGTGCCATCGAAAGTCAAATCGTGCACGTGAGAGGGCATCATCGCGCAATTGTGCCCTAGGTAAGCCTTTTGCTAAATCCGCAACATGGGCAGCAATTTTATAAGTGATGACACCAGTTTTGACATCATTCTTATCAGGAAGTCCTAAATGTTCCTTGGGCGTCACATAACAGAGCATGGCGGTACCAAACCATCCAATCATAGCGGCACCAATTGCTGATGTAATGTGGTCATATCCAGGAGCTATATCAGTTGTAAGAGGTCCCAAAGTATAAAAAGGAGCTTCGTGACAAATATCCAGTTGTTTGTCCATGTTTTCTTTAATTTTGTGCATCGCTACATGGCCCGGTCCTTCAATCATAACTTGTACATCTTTTTCCCATGCAATTTTTGTTAATTCTCCTAAAGTCTTAAGTTCTGCAAATTGAGCTTCATCATTGGCATCAGCAATAGAACCGGGGCGCAGCCCATCTCCTAATGAAAGAGAAATATCATACATACGTGCAATATCACAAATTTCATCAAAATATTCATATAGAAAATTTTCTTTATGATGGTGTAGGCACCATTTTGCCATAATAGAACCACCTCGTGAAACGATACCTGTTGTGCGATTAATAGTTAAAGGAATAAAAGGTAATCTTAATCCTGCATGAATAGTAAAATAATCAACACCCTGTTCTGCTTGTTCAATGAGGGTATCACGAAAGATATCCCATGTTAAATTTTCAGCAATACCATGTACTTTTTCAAGTGCTTGGTAAATTGGCACAGTTCCAATGGGAACAGGAGAATTTCTAATAATCCACTCACGAATATTATGAATTCCTCGACCTGTTGAAAGATCCATAACTGTATCTGCTCCCCAACGGATGGCCCAAACCATTTTGTCAACTTCATTTGCCATAGATGAAGTAACTGCTGAATTTCCAATGTTTGCATTAATTTTAACACGAAAATTGCGTCCAATAATCATTGGTTCACATTCTGGATGGTTAATATTGTGAGGAATGATAGCACGCCCACAAGCAATTTCATTGCGGACAAATTCGGCTGTGTAAAATTCTGGAAGTGATCCATTCAGCGTATTATTGTGTTTATCTCTTTTTGGGTCTTTTATTGCCATTCCTTCATTTTCTCGGATAGCTACATATTCCATTTCTGCGGTAATAATGCCTGCACGTGCATAAGCCATTTGTGTAACAGATTTTCCATTTTTGGCTCGCAAAACGGGCCGTTTTTGTTCAAAGGTTTGTGTATGGTTTTTATCATAGGAAAATCCATTATCCTCCGGTTTAATTGAACGAGCAGGATAAGACTCAGTATCAGCACGTTTGGAGAGCCAAGATGAGCTGATTTCTGGTAAGCCTTTTCTAATATCAATGATCATGTCTTTGTCGGTGTAGGGCCCAGAAGTATCGTAAACATTTAAAGGTTTCTCACCACTGCCATCGGTTAATGAAATTTCACGGAATGGTACGCGTACATCAGAAAACAGAAGACTTTGTTGATAAATTTTGCGTGAAGCGGGAAAAGGGCTGCAATTGATTGATGGAGTATTTTTTTGCACAAATTTTTTCCTTATAGATACATGTAGATACATGGTTCAAAAACAGATTACTATATTAGCGGGGAATATATTAGATTATTAATTATTTGTTCTTGAGTTTAGAGGTGACTAAATGTTGCTTTATACAAGGCAATGTTTGATAAAGTCTAAGAACTTTTAATGTAACTAGATGCAAAAGATTTGATAATATTTGCATAATCTCCCCCCTTTAAAACGCTTTTGTTGACAAAGGTATGTTTGGCTCAAATATCTATATTGTCAATCGTAAAGATACATTTTTAATGATTTTGATGTTTTTTTTATAAGTGGTTTGTATAACTTAAAAGATACGTATGAAGTTTTAAAAGAAACTTTTATCTTTTGACATAGGGGGGTGATGAAGCTAAAGGAGGGGGGAAATCACTCATTTTTTTAAGACAGCAACATAACCAAATATCATAATTTTATTGTTGAGCGAAGTTTTTAACTTAAAACATAAAATTAATGTAATTGATTTAATGATATTTCATTACGATTTTAATAATTATTAATAGAAAATAAAAATGTGAAATAAAAGCTCTGAGTAAAAAGGTAAAAAATATGACACAACAATTTTATTTGTTATCTTTTTTAATAAGAGTTTAGTTTTCGATCAGTGTTTGGTCGTTGTTCTAAAAGTTTTCTTTTAATAGAAAAAGAGAGCAGCGCTATTAAAAATGATACAGCGTATTAAAATCATACATAATAGGATATATCAGATACAGTGATAACACGATCAATTTAAATGGTTTTAGCATTCATTTTTGTAGAAAAGACAGCCAATGTTTTTTGATGTATGGGCAAAACAATATCCTCCATTGATAGCTCTTTATAAATAGCGCATGAAATATACAGTAGAGAGTAGCTTTTACTCTGTTATGATCATAAATTTAAAATTTTTTTTGAAACTTACATAAAGAATTATGAAATATAGTTTCAAAAAGATATTTATCAAATTAAGTGAATCGTTGATTAAGTGGTTAGGTGATTACATTTTTACAGCTTGAGTATCTTGATAGAAGCATACGAGAATATTTGGTGAAGTACGCTTCATAAATAGAAATACTATTGGTAAATATCTATTTCAAAGATATTTTATTGTTCTTGCAAAAAAACTCTACATATAGTAAACTATCAGCTAAATATTGGGGGGAATTGCTTGAAGTACGCTTTTTAGGGTATGCTATGCTTTCTTTGTAAAAATGGCAAAGAAGGTAAGCGTTTTATTAGCATAAATAGCATAAAATTGAGATGAACTTTGATTTGAGAAAGGATATGAAAGAGATATCCTTGGTATGTCGAGTGCGTTATTTCATAAGTCGGGGCATTTTGAGGTAAAGATTATCTTTAGTAGTGGTTTAGATCGAGGATAAAAATGCTCAAAAAGGATAATCGCTTAGCAAGATACATTTAGCAGAATTAGCAGAAGATAAGGCGTTTGAAAAAGCATTCTGTGTGCAGAAAAAGAAAACGTGTGGGTGATACAAAAAGTTTGTAGAAGTTTTTTGGCTTATTTAATCTAAATGACTATTAAAAAGAAATGTAAGTTATTTTGATAAAATAACTTATGAAGTCTTTGTATTACAAGGTAAAAGATGGAAGCTACTGTATAAATTTCAAAATGTATATAAACCTATATAAGGTGTAAAAACAGACAGTGCAAATGTTATTGAGTAAATCATTTTGAAACGTTGGTAATATCAGAAAGTGCAAGAAAGCTTTATTCAGGTTATACCAATTGCCTAAGAATTTTCTATTAAGGTTATAGGAGAGTAAACGCATTGCTGTATGTTCATACAGCAAGGTGTTTTTATGAATAATATTTATAAGTCCTATGATTTGGTTTTATTAATAATAAAAAGAGGAGGGTAGTGTATATTAAATCGAGGGGAAATAAAATAAGAAAACAAACGCTGTATAAAATATAAAAGTAAGTGAGATATATAAAATCGATAATAATAGAGGTTTCTGTACTTTTGTGCACATACCCTAGGTTATTTAATTTATCAAAAAGGCAATTGGATTGCCTCATTAAAATCAAAAGAGTTATTAAAGAAGAACAGGGGGACTTATAATGTCTAATATTTACGATTGGTCGTTAACAGCTGATGAAAACGCAAACTCAGATGATATCGTTAATTGGGCAGAAGGTCAACCACCTAGTTCTGTCAATGATAGTGCACGTGCGATGATGCAGCGTGTGCGCGAATATCTTGCAGATAGTGGTGGTTCTATTGATTCAAAATTTATGATTAATGCAAAAGAGAAAACAACATCAATTCTGCTGAAAACGGTTTCACCTATAACTCAATATAAGAATGATATTATTGTGCGTTTTAAAGCACGCGGAGAAAATATTGGTGTAACGACAGTCGTTGTTAATAATTTAGAAGAGAAGCTTATATATAAAGCAACTGATATAGGTATTATACCATTAAAAGGGGGTGAGCTACAGTCAGGTGGTATTTATGAAATGGTATATAATGATGATGTTTCAGCAAAAGATCAGGATGGTTGGTATTTATTAAATCCTACGCCAATTCCACCCCCAAAAATAGAAACTTTTCCTCCAGGATTTATTGCAACATTCGCGATGCGAGAAGTGCCAAGTGGTTGGCTTTTATGTAATGGTGCTACCTATGAACGTAAAGATTATCCGCGGTTATTTCAAGCAATAGGTGATCAATGGGGAAAAAAAAGCGCTACAACCTTTAAAGTTCCCGATTTTAGAGGGATGTTTTTACGTGGTTTTGATGATGGTCGGGGTTTAGATCAAAACAGAAGTTTTGCAGATGAGCAGAAAGACAGTATAAAAGCTCATACACATGCTTGTACCATTGAAGAGGCAGGAGAGCATAATCACACATTCCAATATGATACAATGAAATATCGTCCTATTGGTCTTGGTGGTAAAGTTGCTATGATTAATTTTATAAAAAACGACGGTGAAACAGATCCTTCTGGTATACACACGCATGAAGTGACCATTTCTTCTACGGGTGAAGCAGAAACACGACCTGTTAATGCAACGGTTGTTTACGCTATAAAATCATGAGTTTTTTGGATAATTAGTAATTTATCTGCTGTTTATAATGTTGCGGACACGGAAAAAATCCGTGTTCTTTTTTATACAAATAGCAAGTGATTTTTAAAACTAGAAATTTGGAGTATTTATAATAACAAAGTTATTTTCTTTTTAAGTTACGATATAATATAACAAACACCTATCTTAAGTCCTTTTCATACTAAAATATATCCTTAGGAAGAATATATTATAAATCTATGATAAAAAAAGGTAGTGATTTGCTATGATGTATAGTGCTCTTACCCAGTCAGAAAATAGTTAAGTTAATAACCTATTAATATATTTTTTCTCTTAAAAATTATTTTTTGATTACATCAAATAGATTTTCATGCTGCTTTCATAGGGAGGATGCTGTTTGTGGTAAAATAAAAGGAATATCTCCTTTAGGCAATTCAGAAACTGTTAAGGAGCAATGATAAGCATCACGCAAATTTTTGGTTGTTAAAACATCATAGACATTGCCTTCACAATAAATTTCTCCTTGTTTTAATAGTATCATTTTATCTGCATAATGTGCAGCTAAGTTAAGATCATGTAAAACAGCAAGAACACCACCGCCACGACGAGCAAAATCTTTAGCAATATCCATAACAACGAGCTGGTGTTGGATATCTAGATTAGCAATAGGTTCATCTAATATCATCCAACGAGGAATCCCACTATAAACAGGTTTCCATATCTGACAAAGTACACGGGCAAGCTGTACTCTAGCTTGTTCTCCACCTGATAATTTGTGATAGTATTGGTTACTATAGTGCGACAGCCCAACATATTCTAAAGCTTTTTGGGGAAGATTCTGTAATTCGGTTTTTTCCATAGTTAATTGATTTATGGAAAGACCGAGTTCTACTACTTCATACACTAAAAAAGGAAATGCCAATGTTGTTGATTGTGGTAAAACTGCACGCATCATTGCCATTTTATAAGCTTTTGTTTGAGCGATATCGAGACCATTTAAAGTCATTTTTCCACTATAAGGAATTTCTCCACTGAGTGCTTTGATAAAAGTACTTTTACCGGAGCCATTAGGACCAATGATAACGGTAAGAGCACCACTCTTAGCGTGAATATTAACATGGTTAAGAATCTGTTTTTTTCCGCGTTGAACGCAAATATTAATTGCTTCGATCATGGAGAGTTTGTCTTCCGTTTACGTATAAGTATCCAAAGGAAAAAAGGTGCTCCAAAGAGCGCTGTTACAATTCCAATTGGCAATTCTGCAGGAGCGACGATTAAGCGCGCAAAAGTATCAGCAAAAATAAGTAATGATGCTCCTAAGAGAGCAGAACAGGGAATAAGATAGCGATGATCAGGACCAATCACTTGACGAAGAATATGTGGCACAACAATTCCTATAAAACCAATGCCACCACTGACGGCCACGGCGCTACCACACATAAGTGCGACAAGAAAGATAGAAATATTTTTAACACGTTGAATATGGAAACCAATATGGCCAGCAACAGATTCCCCAAGAGAAAGGGCGTTAAGTGCTCGTGATAAAAAAGGAGAAAAAAGAAGGCCGATGCAAATAAAAGGCAAAGCAAGCCAAACTTTCAACCATGTAGTGCCTGCAAGAGAGCCAAGACTCCAAAAAGTAATATCACGTAACTGTTGATCATTGGCAATAAAAATTAATACTCCAACGATAGCACTGCTTAAAGAACCAAGAGCAATACCTGCAAGAAGCATTGTTGCAATAGAGGTGCAGCCATGACCCGTTGCTATGACATAGAGAGTAATGGTTGATAGAAGTCCACCTAAAAAAGCACCTATGACTATTTTATAGGATTCTAGAAAAGGTAAAAATGAAGAGGGAAAAGCAATACCAACAACAATTGCCAAAACAGCTCCAAGACTTGCTCCTGCTGATACACCTACAATTCCAGGGTCTGCAAGAGGATTACGAAAAAGTCCCTGCATGAGAACACCAGAGACAGCCAGGGCTGCTCCAACTAACACACCTAAAATAATACGGGGAAGTCTTATCTCGATAAGTATGAGGTAATCATGAGTTTTACTACTTACTGCAAAATCTTGAGTGAGCATCATATTGATGAGGTCAAGAAAAGAAGCATTTGATGCGCCATTTAAGAGGCCACCCCAAATGCTGAAAGCAAGAAATAATATTAAGCTTAATAATACAATTTTTCCCGAATTTGCTCGGTTTTCTCTTTTATTTTCTTTTGTTTCAGGTGTATGTATCATAAACGTATTGTCTACCATTTTACCAGCTTGTATTGTTTTTCTTTGCACCATAAAGTATATTAATAACTTCTTTTGATGCGCTTGCAGCACGTGGACCAAACCCTAAAAGATACATGGCATCCATCTGTTTAATGGCGCGGTTTTTTGCTGCAGTTGTTGCTTGAATTGCTGGTATCGCTAATATTTTATCAATATTAGCAGATTTCCCACTATGGTGTATAAGCAAAATAACGTCAGGATTTGATTTCAATAATGCTTCATTATTTAAGAGTTTATATCCCTTATAGTCCGATATGGCATTGATACCACCTGAAAGTTTTATCATACCATCAGCGGCTGTCCCCGTTCCAGACGCCATAACACGCCCATTTTGTACAGATAAAACAAAGAGAACACGTTTTGGTTTGCTTATTTTTGCTAAAAGAGCATCATTCTCTAAAAAGTCATGATTGACTTTTTCAATTAATGCGGCTGCTTGCACTTCTCGATGAATTGCTTTGCCAACGAGACGAATTTTTTCTATTACACTTTCACGGGAATAATTTTCCGGTATAATTACCATGGGGATAGATGCTTTTTTGAGAATTTCGATTGTTGAAGGAGGTCCGCTTCCTTCTACAAGCAATATTCCTTCTGGAGCAAGCGATAAAACGCCCTCAGGGGAAAGAGTGCGCATGTAGCCAAGTACAGGAAGTTTGAGTGCTTCCTGTGGGTAGACACTTGTACTATCACGTGCAATTAGCTGATCTTGCCCTCCTAGCGCATAAACAATTTCTGTAAGTGCTCCACCAATAGAAACGATGCGCGCATGTTCGGGAAAATGAGTTGTAGGTTCAGCAACAACTTGTTTCAAAAAGCATGTAGAAAAAAGAAGGGTACAAACAAAAAAAATGTTCGAGAATCTATGCAAAAAAGATGCGAACATATCCGATTTCCTTTTCTAAGTTATTGCTATTTCTTGGTTTTGGGAAAAACTTTTTAATAAAGAGCGCCAATCTTGACGTTCTTTTTGACCTTCCTTACGTACACCAAAAAATTGAATAACCATGTCATTATTTTTGTTGAAAACTTCAAGTGAGCTAACATAACCATCGCTCGTAGGTTTACGAACACACCATACCTTTTCAACTCCAGACATTAATAAATGTAGATGAAATTTTTGATCTAGAACATTAATCCAAGGCCCCATTGCCTTAATGTTTTTTATTTTTCCACTAAAAATTTGGATACATCCTTTGTTTCCAACAAAGCACATAATCGGTATTTCTTGTTGAACAACCCGATTAAGCATCATTTCAATAGCGTCTATTTTTAATTCATTGGCAAATTCATTTCCAGCATATTTTACAGCATCATGCCTATTAATTTTTAGTTCAGAAATAATTTGATGAAGCTGATGTACGTCTGTCATATTGCGCCAATGTTCTTGAAATTTATCAATATCAATATCTGTTATATCATGTTCTGCTTGAGGGGGGGGAGTAGTAGAGATATCAAGAATAGATGATTGCTCTTTATGAAGCAATTTGTTAACAAGGTTATCCCATTCCTCCATATTCGTTGCGTCTTTGGAATAGAGTTTGAAAACGGCAACACCATATTGATCAAAAAATTGCAAGCTTTTTGTAGGTTGCCCTAAGATAACCATTTCATATTCAAAACCGAATTTCCATTGTTTTGCAAAAATACGCAAATCAATTTCACCAAGCGTGAGAGGAACATGTTGGCTTTGAACAACTTTTTCAAAACATCCTGTTATTTCGTGTACTGCTTCTTCATTGCGCGTTAATGCCATAACTGTTCCAAGTTTAGGAGCATGTTCCAAAAAAGTTTTGACATCAGCTTCTAATCTTTTTGCTTTTTCAGTTGTACAATAGGCTGCAATAAGCTCCGCTTCAGATATGCCAATCGATATTGCAAAGTCACGGTTACGCATTTCTTGCTTCTCTTCGTGTAGGCTAATGATTTTCTCAGCTGTATATAACATGAATTTTCCTTACGTTTGTTACAAGAGTAGCTTTTAAATTTTATAACTCAAAAGCAACAAGTTGAACTATTATAGACTAACAGTTCAACCTATCACAAAAACCAATCACTACTATCAATAGCAGAGAAATTCAAAAAACGATAAATCACGAATAATCAAAGTCTTTATTTCAATCTTCTTGAAAAAACTAAAGCGCAAATACAATAACCTAACAACCCATTTTTTATCGATATGATTTCTAAAAATAATCAACTGTTTAATAGAAAAGATTAAAATTTCTGCACAAATGATACCCTCAAATTACGACCAGGTTGAGTATAATAATCCAGTGGTATTGTACCTTTACTGGTAGGAATATCTGATACCTCCCAATATTTTGTATTAAACAGGTTATAAACGCCAGCTTTTATAACAAGTCCTTTTTCGCCGAATGGTTTCCACCAACCTGAAATATCAACTACTTTATACCCCGGAATTTTTTGGTGATCAGCTTCTTTTGCGACTTTATCCCGTTTAGCCGCTATGGTAAAGACAACATTGGTTCCCCAAAGTTTCTTTGAATATCCTAAGTCGATAACTGCTTTTAAGGGTGGAATTGAGTTTAGATACTCATCTTTGTCAATATCTTTTCCTTGTAAATATGCAATGGAAAACTTGCTATGAAAGTCGTTATTAAGAATCAAATGCGCCTTTGTTTCGATACCCCAAATATGTACTTTTGAACGATTTATATAGTGACGACGTGAAAATTTAAATTCTTCTGATGGTCCTTTATCTATAGTATCTATAAAATCTTTATATTGATTTGTAAAAGCACTAATAGAACCACCAAAGTCTACATTTCCATACTTTATACCAATATCATATCCATTACTCGTTTCTGGCCTAAGGTCAGAATTTCCCTTGACATAATAAAGACCGGGTTTGATGTAAGAAAGATAAAGCTCAGAAACACGTGGTGCGCGGAAAGCGTGAGACCATTGGGCAAAAAATGTCACTTGATCACGAGCATCCCATTCCATACGTAATTTAGGAGAAAAATGTGATCCACTTTTCTCTGGAGGATATCCATCAGTAACGAGCGCTTTTTCATAAGATGCTGTTTTTTGAGGGGTATGCTTATACCAATCATAACGAATTCCAGGTGTTACACGGAAGTGGTTATCAGCAAAGCCCATCTCATCTTCCAAAGCTAAACCAAAAATATAGCTATCGGTATCTGGCGATTCTGATTGATTTGCTGGCAAGAAAGCACAACCTTGGGCATTTTCTGGTAAATGACAACTATCTTTACCTAACATATAATGGTGAAATTTAGATAATGAAGCATTTGTAGCGAGTTTTGTTGTATGGCTTACACTACCAATATTCGTTTTTTTTAGAATATTAGCATTAAAACCGTAATTGGTATCATGAACAACATTATCTCTAAGGTATGCTCCCTTTGGGGCTCTAACACGATGCCCACTCATGATATGATTAGTTAGTTGCTTTTGCCAATAAAGTTGCCCATGAAATGCATCAAAAATAGTGTCACCATGGCCATTATAATCATAAGAAAGAGAAAAACGTTCACGATGTTTCTTCTCTTGATCATAAACGGATCCTGGAGAATATCTCGTAGAAGCATTCAATGTATGGGTGTTATTGTGACGGTGAAAGCGCTCTGCTGTAAAACCAAGTTTATGTTCGTCACCGAAGTATTGATGAATTTTAAAAAGTAAATTATTTTGGTCAAAATTAGCAGGGTTTTTGCGTGTGCGGTTTTCATAACCCTCTATTGTTCCCATATTTTTGCGCTCATGACCCTCTGAACGAGACCCTTGAAAAAGCAAAAACGTTTGGTGATTACGTATTGCGATAGCTTGATCTAAACGCCAACTATTATCAACGGAATTATAACCACCTTTTATAAGACCTCCCCAATTTTTTTCTTTAGTAATTAGGTCTTCAGGATTAAGGGTGCGCAAAGAAACAACCCCTCCCAATGCGCCAGATCCATAGATACTTGAATCTGCTCCTTGAATAATATCAAGGGTGGATAGTGCACCAAAGTCAAATGTTGTATTACCACCTTTTCCACGAACTATATCTTCAAACCATGGTAGAGCAATACCATCTATCGTTGTAAGAACACGGTCTGCATCTAAACCGCGAATCGCTATGCTATTCTTTTTTGGGTTGTAGGACACAGACGGATCAAGACGGCTAACATCATAGATATCGCTTATTTGCTTCGCATTAATATCCTTAGAAGTTATACGATTGGTTAAAATGGTAGCCGAATCCAAAGCGTCTTTTTTTCCTTTAATAACAATTGGTTGGAGCTCAGTTATAGAATCTTTATCATTATTTTGTGCAAAAACAAATGAAGGTATACAGACCGATAGAGCACTTAAAATTAGGCAGTTTCTGTAGATATTTTTTCGTCTCACTAGCATAACACGTCATAACCTTTTCTTAATTGCCCCCCTCCGCAGGCTTAAAATTTAGACATTAAAACATTTGACCCGCTGATAATAAATTAGCCAGCCAAGTAGGGAATGATTTGAAATTAATACAAAACCACACAAAAACCATATTAAACATGAGTAAATCAATCAAGAAAAAAATTGCAATTTTTCAATTGCCTGTTTTAATAGTTTTGAACACTAGTTTCATCTTAAGTTAACGGTGAAAAACTATGAATTTTATAAATATTAAGCGATCATTAATCCTTTGGGTTAGCGCGTTTATTGGTGCTTTTTCTTTGCATGTAGGATTAGGAGCGCAGTTTTATTCTCGTGATACTGGTATAAGCAATGGCATGCTTTCACAGACAGTTATGTTGACTTTTGAACAAGATCAAGAGGTAGCATATTCAGATATGAACATGTATGAAGAAAATATTGATACAGAAGATACATCGAATACCAATACAGTTTCAGAAACGTTACACTCTGATTTATTAGAGCCATCAGAATCAGTGGAAGAGATTCAGCCAGAAGAATCTCAAAATATTGTAGAAAAAAATGATTTTACAGTATCTATCCCCCAAATAGAGCAAAAAGTGCATGTCAAAAAAGCTTTGCAGAAGCCAAAGTCGATAGTAAAGCAGCAATCCAGTGCAAAAATGAAAAACAAATCTGCCGCTCGTCGTAATGGCGATATGGCGGCTTTTGAGAATGCGTTGTTAGCCGAATGGTTGGCAAAGGTACAAGCACAATTAGAGAAACAAAAAAAATATGTTATGCGACAATATACTAGTCGTGCAAAAGGAACTGTGCAGTTAGAATTTAGAGTGCATGAACAGGGGGATATTTTTTCTAGTCGTATTGTAACTTCTTCAGGTAATATAGAACTTGATCAATTAGCTATGTCAGCATTAAAACGTGTAGGTAGCTTTCCATTTCCACCTCCATCAAAGGTGAATAAAATCATGAGAGTATCGTTGATATTTAGTTGATTTTGCAAGACTTCTAAGATTAATTTTTACATTGCTCATTTGGGTAATAGTATAATGCTTTGATTATGAATAATGAATTGTTTTTCAGTAAGTAAGATGTTTTATTATTTTACCTTCCAGCGATAAGATCAGCTTTTATATCTGTTGTTCCTGTAAGTCGTGCTTTGTAAACTTCATAATTTTCCATGACACGCATTACATAATTACGTGTTTCTGAATAAGGGATGCGTTCAATCCAGTCGATGACCGTGTCAAGAGATTGTCCACGAGGATCACCGTAACGCTTTATCCATTCATTAGCTCGACGGGGACCCGCATTATAACCTATAAGGGTTAGTATATAGGATCCGCCAAAACGTTCTAATTGTTCTTCTAAAAAATGAGCACTTAAGACAACATTATAACTAGTGTCATTACTAAATTTTGTAGGTGACCATGTAATAGAATGCTTCTTTGCAAGCGCTTTTGCTGTTGTGGGGAGTAATTGGAGCATACCTTGTGCTCCTGCTTTTGATATAGCCGTTGGATTAAATTCGCTTTCTTGGCGTGCAATGGCGTAGACAAGAGCTCGTTCTATTGTAGAAATATTGGTAGATGCTGGAATAGCACCGATCGGATGAGAAAGTGCACCAACATTTTTACCTTGGAAGATAGCAGTTTTTCCAATTTTAAGACTAGTATAATAGTCGCCATTTTTTTCTGCCATGACGGCTAGAAGAGCTAATTCTCCAGGACTTGTTATTTTTTTCCCCAGTTCTTTATAGAAAAGCTTAGCAAGATTATTATAGCCCACTAATTCAAGTCGTTGAATTACTTGAACGCTCTTCCGTGCATAAAAACGTTGTCGTTCAACGGTTGTTGGTTTAGGAAAAGCAATATTGAGTCTTTTTCTATTAAGCCGTGAAGCTGCTAATTGCCCATAGTAAGTTGCATTAAAATGGGCTGCGTGATGAAAGTAATGCTGAGCATTTTTATGTTCTCCTAAAACTTCCGCTGTTTTTCCCATCCAATAATATCCGCGAGACGCTGAAATAGGAGACGAAGATAATTGGGGGATTCGCGAAAAATGATGCATAGCTAATTTAGCATTGTGTAGAAATCGCAGTGCATACCATCCTGCATGAAACTCAACATCAACAGCCAATGAAGATGTTATACCGGTATGGGTGGCAACAAGTTGATAGGCAATTTGAGGTTTATTCAAATCAAGCATTTCGCGAGAAAGGACACGCCGTTCTATCCACCATGCATCAGGGTTAATCAGGTGTGATACATCTTTTGGGGCCTTCATCATAAGTGCTGCTGCATTACTATATTGCCCAGATCTTCGAAGATAGCGAATTTGAGCAAACTGTAAAAGAGGGCTTTTTTGCCACGATCGATCAACAGATCGTAATTTTTGAGCAGCTTTAGGATCATTTCTTTCAACGGCAGAAAATGCATCAAAAAGAGATTGGGCATGAGCTAATTTGGCAACTCTTGCAGCTGAATCTATCCTATGTGCGTAAAGCATAAATTGCATGCGTTTTAGATGATCTATAGGCTTTAATACAGTACTTACATTTTTAAGAATAAGCTCTTCTTCTTGTTCATTGAGTTTCGTTGTATGCCACCATGGAGCGATAACTTGTTGTGCACGGGTGAATTGTTTAGTAATGATAAGAGCTTTAATGAAAGCAGCCATGCCTTCAGCTGTAAGAGGAGGGTGATGAGAAAATTTTTGAATAATTAAATGCGTAGCATAAATCTCATTGACAAAAGCGCGTTCAGCATTACGTTGCATGATGTTTATGCCAGGCCACCCTTGAAGTTCATTAATTGCATTGAATATTTCAGAACTTGGTATGTTTGCTTTGTTTGATAAACTGATTGCCCATGTCAAGATATGACGGTCAAGACTATCTTTTTTCAATGAATTACGAAGGGTTATTGTTTGTGAAATATTGTTATTTGAAAGTGCGTCTAAACCAGATTTAAGCTGAGTAAGTGCAGTTATATCTCTGACAGCAGGGGTGTTATGAGTTATCTCATAGATATGTTTCAGTGGTACTTTATGTTGTGTATTCGTGGTAGATATACTAGGCTTAGTTAGAGGGATTGGAGCTTTTTTGTGCAAAGGAATTGCTTTTGCAAATGTATTTGCAAACAAAGCTTTTATTGCAAGTATGAGTATAGTAAAAGTTAACACGAAAAAGGAGTTAGAGAATGTACGCATAGAAAAAGACCTTGAGACCTTGCTTTTTGTGGACACTCTAAAACTTTTAAAATATAAGCGTGAAGAACGTGTTAATGTACAAATGATACTTTTGAATTAGAGTTTAATGGTATGAGCTAATCTTGTTGAATCTTTTGTGAAATTCATCTTGCTTCAATAATAGAGCGGGATTATGTTCTATCGTTTATTATTTATATCGGGATTATGTTCTATCGTTTATTATTTATATAAAGCAGTTTTTAAATAAGCTTAACATTACAGGGAGTTCATTATGCTCAAAGGAGCCGTGACCGCGCTTATTACACCATTTGATCGCAATGGAGTTATTGATGAGCAGGCATTTTGCAACTTTATTGATTGGCAGATTGCAGAAGGTATCAACGGTGTAAGTCCTGTTGGCACAACGGGTGAGTCGGCGACTTTAAGCCATGCAGAACATAAGCGGATTATAGAGTTATGTGTTGAGAGGGTTGCCAAACGCGTTCCTGTTGTTGCTGGAATTGGATCAAACAGTACAAGTGAAGCTGTAGAGCTCGCGCAGCATGCAGAAAGAGCTGGTGCGGATATGGTTTTAGCTGTAACCCCTTATTATAATAAACCTAACCAATGTGGTTTATATACGCATTTTTCTTCAATTGCTAAGGCTATTTCTATTCCTATTATAATTTATAATATTCCTGGACGCTCTATTATCGATTTAGCTGTAGAAACTATGCAAGATCTTTACAGGGACTTTAAAAATATTATTGGCGTTAAAGATGCGACAAGTAAAATTGAGCGTGTTAGTGAACAACGTGAAAAATGTGGTAAAGATTTTATACAGCTTTCTGGTGATGATAGTACTGCGTTAGGTTTTAACGCACATGGGGGTGTGGGATGTATTTCGGTTTCTTCTAATGTTGCTCCAAAGTTGTGTGCAGAGCTTTATGCTGCTTGTTCTCATGGGGATTATAAAACAGCGTTAGAATTAAACGATCGTTTGATGCCTCTCAATCGTGCAGTATTTATTGAGCCAAGTCCTGCAGGTATTAAATATGCTGCTGCAAAATTAGGTCTTTGTGGTGATACTGTTCGTTCACCGATTGTACCATTAACAGATGCTACAAAGAAGACTATTGATTTAGCTTTACAGCATGCGGGTCTTATTAAAAAGTAAATAATATTATAATGTAGTCATGAATAAGAAGAATGCTTCAATACGGAAGATAATCGCTGATAACCGTAAGGCTCGTTTCAATTTTGAAATTCTTGATGATATTGAAGCTGGTCTTGTTCTTCAGGGTGCGGAGGTAAAATCTTTACGTTCCAATCGTGCTAATATTGCTGAAAGTTACGCTAGCTTCGAAAATGGAGAGTTATGGTTAGTTAATAGTTATATTTCTGAATATACACAAGCTAATCGTTTTAATCATGAGCCACGCCGTTTGCGTAAATTATTAATTACAAAGCGTGAAATGGCTCGTTTTTTTAATGCAACTTCTCGCGAAGGAATGACCCTTGTTCCGCTCAAACTTTACTTTAATGAGCGAGGTCGTGCTAAATTAGAGATTGCTCTTGCTCGCGGAAAGAAGCTTCATGATAAGCGAGAAACGGAAAAGAAGCGTGATTGGGGACGTGAAAAAGAACGACTTTTAAAAAGATATAGATAATCATATATCTTGTTCTATAGGGTTTAAAAAATGTTTTAGCATTGATCTAGATATGTTCTTGCGGCTTGAAAGATTTTATGGAACATGATGTCTGTCAGTCGACCGGTATTGGTATTATAGCGTGAACAATGATAACTTGAGAA
Organism: Bartonella eidoli; assembly: GCF_036576145.1. NCBI lineage: Bacteria > Pseudomonadati > Pseudomonadota > Alphaproteobacteria > Hyphomicrobiales > Bartonellaceae > Bartonella > Bartonella eidoli. The sequence goes on from NZ_JBAFWX010000006.1 coordinate 27,536, forward strand.
AATGCGCAATCTACCTATATCACTTATTTTCCCATGTCCAAAGGGATGTGCTAGAATTTTTTCATTTAAGGCACGTATGGTTGAATGATGGGCTATGGTGCCAAGAGTGATAACGGCTTTAAGCTCGGGAAGGTTTGTTAAAAGGGGCGAAAAAAAATATCGGCAAGTATTGATTTCAGTTCCAGTGGGTTTATTTTCTGGAGGAACACAACGGACTGAGTTTACAATTGCTGCGTCAATTAATTCGAGATTGTCATCTGCTTTTTCTTCAAAGGTGCCTCGGGCAAAACCGAAATTTTTTAAAGTAGAATAAAGTAAGTGTCCTGCATAGTCGCCGGTGAAGGGACGGCCGGTTCGGTTTGCTCCGCGTAATCCAGGAGCAAGACCAATAATCAAAAGACGTGTCGTAGCTGCGCCATTATAGGGGAAAAATGGATTGACTGGTGCATTATGCCAAGTCGGCTCTTTTATACGCCAGTCAGCGATAAATTTGTTTAAACGGGGGCATAAGTTACAATTTTGAGGAGGTTCTGGGTAAGGTGACATTAATTGGTTATTCATAGTCGCAAATATTAATCATTTTTTGTAAAAAACTCTTAAAGCTATGTATAAGATATCATATTTGTAAACAATTTCATGATTATTATAAATAAGCTGTTTATAATATAATGGCTAAACACAAAGTTATTGTTGACTGTTTGTGTAGAGGTGCAATTTTAGAAATTCTTTAACTAAAGAAAACGTTGACTAATTATTTTATGCGATAGGATTAAAATTTTTCCAAGTGTTATAAAAATTCATATCACTTTAGAATAATATTTTGTAGAGAGGAATTTCGTTCGTGGGCACAATATTTAAATCGTTCATTTTGAAAAAGCATTCGTAGCTTATTTGAGTAAGTTGTTTAGACTTTTATAAATTAAGATGTTTTTACAAAAAAATATTGATGCTTGTGTTTTCTTCTGATTGTTGTATATTGTTATACAATATTTTTTAAAAACCATATAGAACAACCTTTAAGAAAAGAGGTATAAATGGCCCGCGTAACTGCAGAGGACTGTATTGATAAAGTTGATAATCGCTTTGAGTTAGTGCTTTTAGCGGGGCATCGAGCGCGTCAGATTTCACAGGGTGGGCAAATTACAGTTGATCGTGATAATGATAAGAATCCGGTTGTTGCATTGCGTGAAATAGCTGAAGAAACGTTATCTCCTGCTGATTTAAAAGAAGATCTTATTCATTCGCTGCAGAAACATGTGGAAGTAGATGAGCCGGAAGTATCGAGCGAATTTATTTCTCTCTCGAGTGAATCTGAAAGTGTTTTGGGAACTTCATCAGAGGATGAGGGGTCTTCATTTGATTATATGTCGGAAGAGGATCTTTTGGCGGGCATTGAAGGTTTAGTTGTTCCTGAGAAAAGTGATGATTATTAACTTTTGAAGTCCACTGTTATAAAGTTAATATAGGTTGTTGGGTGCGGAGCTGTTGCTTTTTGTGCTTAACGGTGGTGAGAGATCAATGTGCAATAGAGTTGGGGTTTGGTAGTATAAGGGATATGCTGATATGATGCGTCAGTGTGAACTTGTCGAGCGTGTTCAGCGTTACAAGTCTGACGTAGATAGGGATTTATTAAGTAAGGCTTATGATTATGCGATGCGAAAGCATGCTCATCAGAAGCGTGCTTCAGGAGATCTTTACTTTTCCCATCCTTTGGAGGTAGCCGCTATTTTAACAGATATGCGGTTAGATGAGGCGACAATTGCTGTTGCTCTTCTGCATGATACGATTGAAGATACAAGTGCTACACGGGTAGAAATTGACCATCTTTTTGGGTCTGAAATTGGGAAATTGGTTGAAGGGCTTACAAAGCTTAATAAGCTTGATTTTGTATCGAAAAAAGCAGTACAGGCAGAGAATCTTCGTAAGCTTTTAATTGCGATTTCTGATGATGTTCGTGTTCTTTTAGTCAAACTTGCAGATCGTCTTCACAATATGCGTACTCTCGCGGTTATGCGTGATGATAAACGTCGTCGAATCGCTGAGGAAACAATGGATATTTATGCGCCACTTGCTGGTCGTATGGGTATGCAGGATATGCGTGAAGAATTAGAAGATCTATCTTTTTTCTATTTAAATCCAGAAGGTTATCGTGCTATTACGAATCGACTTTCTGAATTATCAAAGCGCAATCGTGATTTACTTTCTACGATTGAAAATGAATTGACAAAACTTTTTCTTCAACATGATATTAAAGCTCACGTTAAAAGTCGCCAAAAAAAATCATATTCAGTTTTTCGTAAAATGGAAAGTAAGGCGTTATCTTTTGAACAATTATCTGATATCTTTGGATTTCGTGTGATTGTTGAAACAGTAGATGACTGTTATCGTGTTCTTGGTGTCATTCATACTACATGGCCGATGGTTCCTGGTCGTTTTAAAGATTATATTTCTATCCCAAAACAAAATGGTTACCGTTCCATTCATACAACAATTGTAGGTCCTTCAGGACAACGCGTTGAGCTACAGATTAGAACTGCTGCTATGGATGAAGTTTCTGAATACGGTGTTGCTGCACATTCTATTTATAAAGATCGCGGTTCTAATTATTCAACTTTGAAGCTATCAAATGAAACTGATGCGTATGCTTGGTTGCGTCAGACAATTCAATCTTTGGCAGATGGGGATAATCCTGAAGAATTTTTAGAGCATACAAAGCTTGAGCTTTTTCAAGATCAAGTTTTTTGTTTTACACCCAAAGGTCGGCTAATTGCTTTCCCTAAAGGAGCTACCCCTATTGATTTTGCTTATGCGGTTCATACAGATATTGGAAATTCTTGTGTGGGAGTAAAAATTAATGGTCGCATTATGCCTTTAGTAACCAAATTAAAAAATGGTGATGAAGTTGATATTATACGCTCTCAAGCTCAGATTCCGCCAGCTGCGTGGGAGTTATTGGTTGTAACTGGAAAGGCTCGTTCAGCTATTCGTAAAGCAAGCCGTACAGAAGTGCGTAAGCAATATTCTGGTTTGGGATATCGTATCCTTGAACGTTCGTTTGAATATATAGGAAAGCAGTTTTCAAAAGATATTCTTGAACAAGTTTTGCCACGTTTGGCACGTAAAGATGTAGAAGACGTGTTGGCGGCTGTTGGTCGTGGTGAGCTGCCTTCAGCAGATGTAATTAGAGCTATTGATCCTGAATATCAAGATCATCGCGTGGTACATAAATTATCTTTTGAAGTTAAAGAAAGCTGGGTGAATATTGAAGATTCTCAAGGTATGACTTTTAAAACTCCAGAAAATGAAAAAAATGCAATTTCAAATAGCAAACAGCAATATAAAGCAATACCTATTAGAGGAATTCGAGGAGATGTTTCAGTGCGATTTTCTCCTGAAGGGACTGTTCCAGGAGATCGAATTGTTGGTATTATGCAACCAGGAGAAGGGATTGTTATTTATCCGATACAGTCTTCAGCTTTGATGGCGTATGATGATCAGCCAGAAAGGTGGGTTGATGTGCGCTGGGATAGTGACGCTCAAATGAATGAACGTTTTCCTGCGCGGATAAATGTTTTGGCTATTAATAGTCCTGGTTCACTGGCTAAAATTACTCAGATCATTTCAGTAAATGATGCCAATATTCAAAATTTATCTTTTATATGTACTGCACCGGATTTTACAGAAATTATAATTGATTTGGAAGTTTGGGATTTAAAACATTTGAATTGTATTTTTTCTCAGCTAAAAGAAGTAGATTCGGTTAGTGCAGTGTGTAGGGTTTATGGGTAGATTGAGAGTTTTGCAATGAATACACAAGATGTAATTGATATTTTTAAAAAAGCGGATGCTATTATGAAAGGGCACTTTATTTTGACGTCAGGTCGCCATAGTGCTGCTTATATACAAAAAGCGAAAGTATTTATGCATGCTGACTTGACAGAAAAGTTATGTCGTGGATTGGCTGAAAAAATTAAGAAATGTGTTATGGGCAAAATTGATTACGTTATTGGTCCTGCAGTTGGCGGTCTTATCCCATCGTACGAAACTTCACGTCATCTTGGTGTTCCTTCTCTTTGGGTGGAACGTGTAAATGGTGTATTTCAATTACGCCGTTTTAAAATTGAGAAAGGTGCGCAGGTTGTGGTGGTTGAGGATATTGTGACGACAGGCCTTTCAATTCGTGAGACAATCGAGGCTTTAACCGCAGTAGAAGCGAATGTAGTAGCAAGTGCGTGTATTCTGGATCGTTCTAACGGCAAGGTTGATGTTGGAGTTCCATTGATTGCACTTGCTGAATATGAGATAGCATCTTATGCTAGTGATGCGCTTCCTGCCGAGCTTGCTATGATCCCAGCGATTAAGCCGGGAAGTCGAAATATTTGAAATTCTTAATTAACTTTATAATTGTCTGTTTTAATGCCAGAACTCGGTATGATTAATGTGAATTACACGAATTATTTTGTTTTTATAAGGTGTGTATTGAGAATTATATGCTTTTTCGTCGTTTAAAATCAGTAGGTTTTATAAATCGTATGCAACTTTTGTTGTGGCCACGTTGTTCATTTTCTCGCTCATTTTGTTATATGCGTAAGCGTATTTTACGGATATCAGCAACGCCGCATAAAGTGGCGTTGGGTTTTGCTATCGGAATTTTTTTAGCTTGTTCTCCTCTCCTTGGGGTACATATGATTTTGGCGGTATTTTTTTCTTGGGTATTAAGAGGAAATTTTGCGGCAGCAATTCTTGGGACTATTTTTTCTAATCCACTTACGTTTTTACTTATTGTTATGGTAGATTATAAAATAGGCTATTTATGTTTATCTTTCTTTAGTAATGTGGATGAAATTTCTCTTTCGCAAATTCGTGCTCTCTTTAGTAGTTTAACATTTTCAAATATGCCTTTGCTTTTTAGGGATACGTGGAACTCAATTATGAGGCCAATGATTGTAGGAGGCGTTATTTTAGGTGCTATTTTAAGCAGTTTATCTTATATAGGTGTTTATAGGGCAATAGCTCGTTTTCAACAAAAACGACGACAAAAAATTATGAAAAAAAGACATTTACAACAAGAAAGTTCAGGTCATATCTTATGATTGTGGGTATTGGGAACGATCTAATTGATGTAAGACGCATTGAAAAAATGTTAATTCGTCATGGTGATCGATTTGTTCGGCGTGTTTTTACGGACGTTGAACGGAGTGAATCTGAAAATCTCAAAAAAAAATCGTCTTTTTACGCTAAAAGATTTGCCGCTAAAGAAGCATGTGCTAAGGCTTTAGGCACAGGAATCGCCCGTGGTATAAATTGGAGAGACATAGGGGTGGTTAATTTACCTTCTGGGAAACCAATTATGAAATTAACAAATTGTGCACAAATTCAATTACAAAAATTGTTACCTCCTCATCATTATTCTGTTATCCATCTCAGTTTAACGGATGATTTTCCTTGGGCGCAGGCATTTATTGTTATTGAAGCACTTCCACATGGATAAATATTATGGGAGAATGCATTCCTATATTAAAATATTATGATGAGAAGCTGGTTGTATCTATGATAGAAGGTAGTCTGTAATGATTCAAAAAGAAGAAATACATAAGCAGGAAAAAAAAGGTGGAATTCTTGAATTTTTTTTCGTCTTGATACAGGCTTTGTTTTTGGCTGCACTTATTCGCACGCTTTTTTTTCAGCCTTTTAGTATCCCTTCTGGCTCAATGCGCCCTACTTTGTTAGTAGGGGATTATCTATTTGTTTCTAAGTACTCATACGGATATTCTCATTTTTCCATACCATTTTCTCCTCCTATCTTTTCTGGGCGTATTTGGTCATCTCAACCTCAGCGTGGAGATGTTGTAGTTTTTCGTTTGCCGAGTAATCCAGAGATTGATTATATAAAGCGTGTTATTGGTTTACCAGGAGATCGTATTCAAGTTCGTCAAGGTGTTTTATATATTAATGATGAAGCTGTACCGCGTCGCTTTATGGGACAGGTTGATAACCCTGATATAACAGAAGTTAATCGACCTGTTGATGTTTATCGTGAGATAATGCCTAATGGTGTTAGTTATGATACACTTGATTTAGGCTTTTTTCCACAAGTTGATGAGACAAAAGTTTTTGAAGTTCCTCTAGGACATTATTTTATGATGGGTGATAATCGCGATAATTCAGATGATAGCCGTTTGGATGTGGGTTATGTTCCAGAAGAAAATCTTATTGGTCGTGCAAGCTTAATTTTTTTCTCTATCAGTAATGGTTCAAGTGCTTGGCAGCTTTGGCGTTGGCCATTTGATGTACGTTGGAATCGCTTATTTTCTTTTATTAATACTGTTCACGATTTACCGCTTAATAAGCAGGAGATCATCGATGAATCGTTCAATCATTGATCAGCTTGAAAAACTGACTGAGCATCATTTTAAGGATGAAGATAGATTAAAAAGAGCATTAACGCATTCTAGTGTGCAAGACTTTGAGCAGGGAAATTATGAACGGTTGGAATTTTTAGGGGATCGAGTTCTTGGGCTTTTGGTTGCAGAAATGCTATATAAAATTTTCCCTGAAGCAAGTGAAGGTGAACTATCGGTGCGTTTAAATGGGTTGGTAAATGCACAGACATGTGCTGATATAGCCTTAGAAATGGGTTTACCTGATATGATTCAAGTTGGCTTCGAAGTAAAGAATTTAGAAGGGCGTCGACTTACGAATATGCACGCTGATGTAGTTGAAGCCTTGATTGCTGTGATGTATCTTGATGGAGGGGTGGAGAGCGTTAAGCCCTTTATTCAAAAATATTGGCAAGGTAGAGCAAAAAAGACAGAAGCTGGTCGTCGTGATGCTAAGACAGAGCTGCAGGAGTGGGCTCACGTACAAGGTAGTGCACAACCGTATTATCAAGTTATAAATCGTTATGGCCCAGATCATGACCCTGTTTTTATGGTAGAGGTTAGTATTTCTGGTTTTGCGTCAGAGGTTGGGCAGGGTAGTTCTAAGCGGTATGCTGAAAGAATGGCAGCTGAGAAAGTTTTACGACGAGAAGGTGTATGGGAAACTACAGGGGAAAGTGGTAATGGATGATGTTATCAAGACACGCTCTGGGTTTGTTGCGCTCATTGGGATGCCTAATGCTGGAAAGTCGACGTTAGTTAATCAGTTGGTTGGAGCAAAGGTCTCAATTGTAACACATAAGGTACAGACAACACGCACTTTGATTCGTGGGATTGTCATTCATAATAATACGCAAATTATTTTAATTGATACACCAGGTGTTTTTCGTCCCCATAAACAGTTAGAGCGTGCTATGGTATCTGCAGCTTGGGGTGGGGCTAAGAATGCTGATGTTCTTTTGGTTTTGGTTGATGCTCAGCGTGGTCTTTCTGATGAGATTTATACGATGTTGGATATTATAAAAAATATCAAGCATGATAAAATCCTCGTGCTTAATAAAATTGATGCAGTAGCTAAATCATCTCTTTTGGCAATAACCGCTAAAATTAATGAGCGGGTACATTTTTTGCAAACATTTATGATTTCTGCTTTAAACGGATCTGGTTGTAAGGATTTACTTTATGCGTTAAGTGCAATGATGCGGGATGGTCCATGGTACTATCCGGAAGATCAAATTTCAGATATGCCTATGCGCCAGCTTGCTGCTGAAATTACACGCGAAAAACTTTTTCTTCGTCTTCATGATGAACTCCCTTATTCTTCAACGGTTGAAACAGAAAATTGGGAAGAACGCCCAGATGGTTCGGTTAAAATTAATCAAGTTATATATGTAGAGCGTTGTAGTCAGAAAAAAATTGTTTTAGGAGCAAAGGGTAACACAATTAAAACAATTGGTCAGGAAGCGCGTAAAGAACTAATGGAAATGATGGGCCAGAAGATACATCTTTTTTTATTCGTTAAAGTACGTGATAATTGGGATTCTGATCCAGAACGTTATCGCGAAATCGGGTTAGATTTTTCACATAAAACAAAATGAAATGGAAAGAACAGGCTATTATTCTTGGTACACGCCAACATGGTGAAACGAGTGTTGTTCTTGAAATCATGACTCGTCAACATGGCCGTTATATGGGCATGGTAAAAGGAGGGCGCTCGCGTCGTATGGCGGCTCTTCTTCAGCCTGGGAATTATGTTGAAGTTGAGTGGTGGGCTCGTTTAGATGAACATTTGGGGCTTTTTAGGGTTGAAGCGCTTGATTTGCACGCTGCACGATTAATTCTCATTCCAGAGGCACTTTATACTTTGCAATTGCTAGCGTTTCATTTACGTTTACTTCCTGAGCGTGATCCACATCCTATTTTATACGATATTTTGCATCTTTTTACACAGAATTTTAATGAGCCGTTTGAAAATGCGGTATTACTTGTGCGTTTTGAAATGCGGCTTCTTGAAGAACTTGGCTTTGGCCTTGATTTATCTCGTTGTGCTGCGACAGGTAGTCAGGATAAGCTTTATTATGTGTCACCAAAGTCAGGGCGGGCTGTATGTGAGGAAGCTGGGCGCCCTTGGAAAAAAAAGCTTTTGGTTTTGCCGCAATTTCTTGTGCAAAAAAGTGATTATCATATTGATTTTAATGATATAATGAACGGTTTTCTTTTAACAGGTTTTTTTTTGATGCGTTATGTTTGGGAGCCACGTAATATAAAGCAACCATCGGTGCGTATTAATTTGATGCAACTATTTGAACGACGATTTTGTATGTAAAAACCCAATGTAGGTTTAACTGAAATAAACAGAATGTAAAAATGAAAGTTTTAAAAACAATTACGGAAGTGCGTCAGTATATTGCAAAAGAACGATGTTCGGGATACTCGATTGGTTTTGTACCAACTATGGGAGCATTGCATGATGGTCATCTCGCTTTAGTACAAAAAGCGAGGGAAATGTGTGATCGAATATTGGTTTCTATTTTTGTTAATCCGAAGCAATTTGGCCCTCATGAAGATTTTAATAAATATCCCAGAAATTTGATAGGAGATTGTGCCTTATTGAAAGAGGCAGGTGTTGAATATGTTTTTGCACCTTCTACAGAGGAAATATGGCCATCAGGAAATGAGACAATTGTGAAAGTAGAAAAATTGTCACGTACTTTAATGGGAAGATTACGGCCAGGTCATTTTTGTGGTGTAACCAGTGTCGTTGCTAAGCTTTTTAATATTGTTCAGCCAGATAGGGCTTTTTTTGGGGAAAAGGATTTTCAACAGCTTTTAATTATTCGCCGTATGGTGAAAGATCTAGCTTTTCCTATTGAAGTCATTGGAGTGCCCATTTTACGTGAAGCAGATGGTGTAGCGAGCTCTTCACGCAATCAGTTTTTAACATTAGAAGATCGTAAAGCTGCTAGAATTATTTTTGAAAGTGGTAAGGCTGCTGAAAAACTTTATTGTCAAGGGGAGCGGTCGGTTGATAAATTATGCAAGATTGTTCGTGATATCTTAAGACAAGAAACACGAGCGATTATTGAATCCGTAGATTTACGAGATGTAAAAACTTTATGTGTGGTCAAAGGAAAACTGACTCAACCTGCAGTTTTGTTATTAACTGTACGCTTTGGTGAAGTTCGACTTATTGATCAATATATATTGCAATAAGAAAGGTTGAGGATGAGTGTTCATGAAACTATAAAGCGTACTACTGCTTCTGAAATACGATTAAGAAAAGGACAGGAACCGATCGTTTCTTTAACAGCATACCATGCTTATACTGCACGGATTGCTGATCCATATTGCGATTTACTTTTGGTTGGCGATAGCGTTGGTATGGTTGCTTATGGGTTTGATACAACACTTCCTGTTAATTTAGATATGATGATTTTGCATGGGAAGGCAGTTATGCGTGGATCTCAGAAGGCACTTGTCGTTGTTGATATGCCTTTTGGTTCTTATGAAGAAAGTCCAGAAAAAGCTTTTTCTAATGCGTCGCGAATTTTAGTCGAAACTGGATGTGGTGCAGTTAAACTCGAAGGAGGGACTTATATAGCAAAAACAGTTGATTTTTTATGTAGACGCGGTATCCCAGTTTTGGGACATATTGGTCTCACTCCACAGGCAGTGAATTGTTTTGGTGGTTTCAAAATACAAGGGCGAAAGGAAAATGATTGGCAAAAGATTGAAAATGATGGGATAGCGCTTGAAGAAGCAGGTGCTTTTGCTGTTGTTGTAGAAGGGATTGTAGAACCTTTAGCAGTAAGAATTACAGAAAAGCTTTCTATTCCAACTATTGGTATTGGTGCGTCTAATAAGTGTGATGGACAAGTATTGGTTATGGAAGATATGCTGGGTTATGGCACCTATGTACCTAAATTCGTACGCCGTTATGGTGCTCTTGAACAAGCTGCACATGCAGCTATCAAGAATTATGCTAATGATGTTAAATCACGTTCTTTTCCAGCAGATGCAGAAACTTATAAGCTTAAATAAAATTTAGTAAACATACAATGTAATAAAAAAAAGATAATGTTCATTACTCAGTCATGTTAATTTGGTATATTCTTTTGTAGAAATTTTTTAGACTATTTAAAATAGCAAGCTATAAATAATACTTTTTCAATTATGAGATGTGCCTTTATATTCTAAGTTATAACTTCTTGTAAAAGGAATGGTTGCTAAATATCAATATCTTACGATTTCTATTTTTAAATATATATTTGCTGTATTTTTTATGACTATGTTTAAATAGGTATAAATGATAAAAAGCATATAAAATTCAAATATATTTATTATTTTGGGGTGCAATGATAAATAGTAGGCAATGAGGGAAGTTAGTATGATCTTTCAGCATCAAGATCATAAAATCGGTTTAAAAAATCGTTTTCAATTTGCTGTGTAGAATGTGGTTTCAGATTAAGCTGATCAAATGAAGTACTACTAGAAGGACCAAAATAACGGAGAGCTTCTTCTGGATTAAAACCAGCAAGGGCGATAGATTCATGGAATGCAGCAATGCGATCGGCCTGTTTTATTTTTTTTAAAATTTTTTGAGAAGGGTTAATCGGTAAAGAAAAACGTATATGTATAGCATCTTGTATGCGCTTTTCAATAAGCTTATACTTTTTTCCTATGACAGCTTTAAAAGGCGAAATCATATCACCAATAACGTATTCTGGTGCATCATGGAGGAGAGCATAAAGGCATTCATTGTTGTTCGGCGATTGCGGAAAAAGTTTTTGAAATATTTGTTCTACCAAAAGTGAGTGCTGAGCGACAGAATAAGCATATTTTCCTACAGTTTGGCCATTCCAACGTGCAACGCGGGCAAGTCCATGGGCAATATCTTTAATTTCTATATCAAAAGGTGAGGGGTTTAATAGATCAAGTCGCCGGCCAGAAAGCATTCTTTGCCAAGCGCGTACTTCTCCATTTTGTGATAATTCAGTTTTAGCCATTAGTTATTTTCTGCAGTAGTTTCAGGAAAGGTAAAATTCATATTTTCAGTAATGCTTATTGTGACAGGAGTATTCCCTACTGTAAATGTGATATCGTTATCCATCGCATCTTTCACATGATCAATACGCATGAGAGCTAAAGCTTCATTTTCAACACACGTTCCTAATTTCCCAAGTACTTTTGATCCTGCTTGAATATTAAATTCTGGATTTAATATATCTTCCCCCTTTACTATCAAAACACGGCGACGTGCTGCACGACGGTGATGCATCCGTGAAACAACTTCTTGTCCAATATAGCACCCTTTGTTAAATACTAATCCATTAATTTGGTCATAATTAATATCGTGAGGGAATACTTTGCCTATTTCATAGTCTTGATCACTTTCTACAATTGCATAACGGATACGCAGCCGATTCCAATTGTCATTATGTTCAGGAGCAAAAAAAGGTATTTCTCCGTATGATCGTAATATTTTTTCTTTTTGTGGAAATCGCTTATCAATAAAAACTAAATTATCATTGAAGATACTTGTTTCATTGTGCCAAGAAATCGTTATGATTTCTTTTAGTGGTTGTGTAATTTCTACGTTTTTATGTAATTTATAGAGAAGAAGGCGCTTTTGTAGGCTATCTGCCAAAGAAGAGGTGATATCAATTAGATAGCCATCATTTATTTTACTTATTAAAAAGTCAAAAATAACTTTTCCTTGTGGGGATAAGAGAGCTCCAGGAAAAGTTTCTTGTGGTGCAATTTTTTTTACATCTGTGGTTATAAGGCCTTGTAAGAAATGTGTTGCATCTTCACCTGTAACTTTAATCATTTTACGATTTTTTAAGCAAATAGCATTTTGTTTTTCATTCATAGTTATTGCCTTTCTGCTCAAAGTTACATAATCGGTAAAAAGGAGATATGTAAGGAGCACGGTTATGTTTAAAACATTTGATACAATTTTAAAAGGCGCAATACTTGTGAATCATGATGGAAGTAGCAAGCGTGATGTTGCTATCATGAATGGTCGTATTGCTGAAATTGGTGATCTTACATGTGCATCTGCAGGTGAAGTGATTGATTGTACAGGGCTTCATATTTTGCCTGGTATTATTGATAGTCAAGTTCATTTTCGTGAGCCAGGTCATGAACATAAGGAAGATTTGGAAAGTGGTTCATATTCTGCGGTTTTAGGGGGTGTTACAGCAGTATTTGAAATGCCTAACACGAATCCACTGACTACATCAGAAGAAACATTGACTGATAAAGTTAAACGGGGATTTCATCGGATGCATTGTGATTTTGCATTTTGGGTTGGAGGAACGCGTGAAAATATACACAAACTGGCTGAGTTAGAAAAGCTTCCTGGCGTTGCAGGGATTAAAGTCTTCATGGGATCTTCTACTGGTGATCTTTTGGTGGATGATGATGAAAGTGTCCGTCTTATTTTGCAGAATACACGCCGTCGTGTTGCTTTTCACTCTGAAGATGAAGCAAGACTTAATGAACGTAAAATATTGCGTGTTGAAGGGGATGTATCATCACATCCAGTTTGGCGTGATGAAGTTACAGCATTAAAATGTACACAGCGTTTGGTTAAAATAGCGCATGAAACGAAGGCACGCATTCATGTTTTGCATCTTTCTACAGCGCAAGAAGTTGATTTTTTAAAAAATTATAAGGATATAGCAACGATTGAAGTTACTCACCATCATTTGACTTTTACTTCTGATGATTACCAGCGTTGTGGTACGTTGATTCAGATGAATCCACCTATCCGTGAAAGCTGCCACCGAGAAGCTCTTTGGTATGGTGTTCAGCAAGGTATTATTGATGTTTTAGGCTCTGATCATGCCCCTCATACCTTAGAAGAAAAGCATAAGCCTTACTTTTTTTCACCTTCAGGGATGACAGGTGTGCAAACAACAGCAGCAATTATGTTAACACATGTAAACGCAGGAAAATTGTCTCTTGAACGTTTTGTTGACCTTACTTCGCATGGTCCTAGTCGGATTTTTGGTATAAGTCGTAAAGGACGTATTGCTGTAGGATATGATGCTGATTTAACTATTGTTGATCTTAAGCGGGAAGGTGTTATTACAAATGCATTGGTTGGCTCACGTGCAGGTTGGACACCGTATAATGGTAAAAAGGTTAAAGGATGGCCTGTAGGGACTATTATTCGTGGTATGCGGGTTATGTGGGAAGGTGAAGTTGTTACACCTTCACAGGGTGAGCCTATTAAGTTTATAGAATCTTTAGCGTAACCTGCATGAAAATGTCTCATTTAAAAATGATTTTGTGAGAAAGAAGAGGCTATAGCTCTATCATATATGAATATAGGCTATTTTGTTTCTTATTCTTTAATAACTGGAGTAAGTTAAGTGAGATTTTCATGATTAGCTCATTCAGGATGTAATATTTTTAATAGGCTATAGGCTAATTGTTAAAATGTATGAGAAGGTTTTCGGATAATGATTTGCCTTCTTTAATATACTCTTTCTTTGCTTCAATTGCTGATTGTGTACAATAATGATAATTTTCTGAAAAAGCACGATAAGTGCCGTTAAACGCTTCATAAAAATAAGCACGTCTTTGTGGCGTTGGTTTTTCTGCTTCAATTAATTTAATCATATAATCGTACCATCGGCTTGTTGGAGCATTGCAAAGGTTTTGTAAAAAGTGCAAGGAACCTAAAATTTCTGCCAATCGTAATAACTTTGTATCGTATGGTGGGTATTGCTGTGCAAAAGTTGGTGTTGAAGTTAAGAAAAATATTAAGATATTGATTTTCATTATTTTATGATACAGCATTTTATTGCTTTCTTTGATTTTAGTAAATTTTATGAGATTGGTTATTCTTGATAAAGTAATTTTACTATTGAGCATAGTTAATAAAGAGTATGACAAAAAAGGCTTACGTATTAGTGATTAAAATAGCGAATATATTACAAAATTTAGAGCATAAGGGGCAGGACAAAAGTTATAAATGGGAGAATTTTTGTTCAGCATTGTTGAATTGAAAATTTCAAATTTTTTGCATGTCGTTCATTTTGTGCATAAATTTACGTTGCATTTTAGTATTGAAGATTCCTTTCTTAACTAATTCTGTCGTTTTGAAAAAGGAATATGGAGCTTTTACTAATGAAATTTTTTATTCAATAAAGAAAATAGAATTTTTTTGTAAAATAGGGGAATAAATACAACATCGATAAAATTGAAATGGTTATGAAAATTTACAAAGATATATAGATTTTTAATCTCAACCCATATAATCCGACAGTTTTAGATGATCTTTACTTAGAAAAGTAGCGAATAATATCGCTAATGGAGTATAACTATGAAAGAGCTGCGATTTTATAATACGCTTACACGCAAAAAGGAAAGCTTTATACCAATAGATACTACAAAGGTACGTCTTTATGTGTGTGGCCCAACATTATATGATTATGCTCACATAGGCAATGCACGCCCTATAATTGTATTTGATGTTTTGTTTCGCTTATTACGTCATGTTTATGGAGATGATCATGTTATATATGTCCGCAATATTACGGATGTAGATGATAAAATTAATGCGCGAGCAGCTTATGAATATCCAGAATTATCTCTTAATGATGCTATTCGTAAATTAACTGAACGTACATATTCTCAATTTCAAAAAGATACAATAGCGCTTGGTTGTTTATTGCCAAGCAGTCAACCGCGTGCAACTGATCATTTAGAGGAAATGCGCTCTTTGATTGATAGATTGCTTGAAAAAGGACATGCTTATAAAGCAGAAAATCATGTATTATTTTCTGTAAGTAGTATAAAAAAGCGTCCCTATTATGGGGAGTTTGCGAAACGCTCATTAGATGAGATGAGAGCGGGTGCACGTGTTGATGTAGCTTCTTATAAAAGGGAGGAAATGGATTTTGTGTTATGGAAGCCGTCTGAAAAGGGAGAACCAGGCTGGGAATCACCAGCGGGAATTCCTGTTTTGGGTCGGCCAGGCTGGCATATTGAGTGTTCCGCAATGTCGATGGCAAAGCTATTAACTCCATATGGTGGTGGTTTGATGTTTGATAATCCAACAGCAAATATTTTTGATATTCATGGTGGTGGAATTGATTTGACTTTTCCTCATCATGAAAATGAAATTGCTCAAAGTTGTTCAGCTTTTGGGACTGAACGAATGGCAAATTTTTGGATCCATAACGGTTTTTTACAGGTGGAAGGCAAGAAAATGTCAAAAAGCCTTGGTAATTTCATCACTATTCGTTCTATTTTAGAGAGTAATTTTTTCGAATTTAATGATGACATACCAGATGAGATAAAACAAAATTGGGCTGGTTTATCTATGCGGTTTGCGATGCTACAAACTCATTATCGTGAACCGTTAAATTGGACAGCTCATCGTTTAACACAATCTAGTAGTGAGTTGTATCATTGGTATGAGTTTTTGCGTTGTAAAAAAGAGTGTTTAAAGCAGGATGAGATTTTTGATAACTCTTTTATAAAGGCATTAAGTAATGATCTTAATACTCCGAATACAATTTCTCTTTTGAGAAAATTTTATAAAGGAGGGGATGCTTTAGCTCTCCTCAATGGGATGAAATTACTTGGATTATTGCGGGAAGAGTGGATTAAAGAAGTAAAATGCCCATTATTTATAAAGAAAGCTTTATTAGATACAAAATTTATTGATCAACGGATTTTTGAAAGATTACAGCTTATCCGTAATAGAGAATGGACAGCTGCAGATGCAATTCGTGATGAACTTGAGGTTAAGGGGATATCGTTAAAAGACAGTAAAGATCCAAAAACTGGTGAGCGTATAACAGTGTGGGAAATGAAACGGTTCTAATTTTTGTATTTGATGACTTTTTAATACAGAAGAAAGCTTTAACAGAATTTGTATATATCACAAATATGTTTCGCTTAAATGAGCTGTAAGTTTTATTGTTTTCTTCTTAACTTTAAAAACCTGTAGTCTTGGTAATTTCTATTAGAATAGAAGAGATTAATTTAGTGGGTTTTTTGATGAATAATTTATGAGGAAAAATTATTTATAGCCAAAATATGAAAAGCATTTAATTGTTTGTATAAGTTATTTGTTTAGTCAAAATTTGACGATATCTTCTACATTTTTTAGTTGCCTCTCTCTCATTGCAGTAGAGAAAAATATTGATTATTTTTAGGCGCTTTATTTTCAAATATTCAGATTAAAAATTTGGGTTGGCATGAAGGGTATGAATAGGAGATAAGACGTTTAACCGTCATAATTTACATGAGTTTTTTTCTTGCTTAGAGAAAAATGGCAATCGCTTTGTTAATAAAATAAAACTGACTGCTTTAGTACAAAACAAGAAAAATTTTCACAAATATTTAAAGGAAATTTTTAAATCAACGAAGTTATTTTGAGAAAAATTGAAAGGGCGTATAAAAATGGAAATTTATTTGTGACAAATAGTACAGAATATGGGTACGAATAGTAAGTCTTATGTGAAGATTATTTCTTGTTCCTTTTTTTAAAACAGTCTAACCTGAAGCGTTGGTACTATAGACCTATAGCACGGGTTACTAAGAATGTATAAAAAGTGATCCGATCTGTGAAGGGCTATAGGGGAAGGCACAGTGGTGTCTGTTGAGTGTATGATAAAGAAGTAAGGATTTTATGAAACAGGATAAAATGATAAAAACTGTATCGTCAGATACAGGTCAGACTTTGCGCACAATTTACAACTTATGGCCTTATATGTGGCCGAAAGATCGGTATGATTTGAAAATGCGTGTTATGTGGGCGATGTTTTACCTTGTTTTAGCTAAGCTGACTCTTATATCTGTCCCGTACTTTTTTAAATATGCTACGGATACACTCGATACACGATATAATTTATTGATGTGGTCGTCATTTAGTTGGGTTGTTCCCATTATGCTTGTTTTAGCATATAATATTGCACGTATTGTTCAAGCTGGATTTGATCAGTTGCGCGATTCCCTTTTTGCTACTGTTGGTCAACATGCTATTCGTCGCTTAGCTTATAAGACTTTCGTGCATATTCATGAACTTTCTCTACGATTTCATGTCGAAAGACGAACTGGTGGGCTTTCTCGTGTGATTGAACGTGGTACGAAAGGAATTGAAGCTATTGTTAGATTTTCAATTCTTAATACTGTACCAACAGTTTTGGAATTCATGCTAACAGCATTCGTATTTTACATAAACTACGGATGGAGTTATTTTCTCGTAATTATAGCGACGGTTGGTTTATATACTTTGTTTACCGTCAAGGCGAGTGATTGGCGCATTGGCATCAGAAAAAGAATGAATACCGCAGATACAGAGGCTAATACACGTGCTGTTGATTCTCTTTTGAATTTTGAGACAGTAAAATATTTTGGGAATGAAACTTTAGAAGCGCGTCGATTTGACTCTGCCATGGCAGATTATGAAAAAGCTGCTACTAGGGTTTGGACATCATTAAGCTGGCTTAATTTTGGTCAGTCACTTATTTTAGGCATTGGAATGACTATTTTAATGTTGATGTCGACTTATGCAGTTTTTCATGAAACGCAAACATTAGGGGATTTTGTTTTTATCAATGCACTGTTAATGCAGCTTTCTATACCATTGAATTTTATTGGGTCCATTTATCGTGAAGTTAGACAAGGTTTAACTGATATTGAAGCTATGTTTGATCTGTTAGATGTTAAGCAAGAAATTGTTGATAAAACAGGTGCAAAGCCATTAGTGGTGGGGGCTGGTACCATTCGGTTTAATAAAGTACAATTTTCTTATGATTCGGCACGTCAAATTTTAAAAGATATCGATTTTGAAGTTCCTGGAGGAAAAACAGTTGCAATTGTTGGTCCATCAGGTGCAGGTAAATCCACTATTTCTCGATTACTTTTTCGGTTTTACGATGTTGATGCGGGGGTAATCACAATTGATGGACAGGATATTCGTGATGTTACTCAGAAAAGTTTGCGTGAAACTATCGGTATGGTACCACAAGATACAGTTTTATTTAACGATACGATCGCATATAATATTCGTTATGGACGCCCAAGTGCTACAGATGAAGAAATGTATCGAGCTGCTGAGATGGCACAGATATCAAAGTTTATTGAAACGCTCCCAGAAGGCTTTGAGTCTATGGTGGGGGAGCGTGGCCTTAAACTTTCAGGTGGTGAAAAACAACGCGTGGCTATTGCGAGGACATTATTAAAGGCTCCGCCTCTTCTTATTTTAGATGAAGCAACTGCAGCTCTTGATACGGCTACAGAACAAGAGATTCAGCATGCATTAGATATAGTAAGCCGTGGACGTACGACATTGATTATTGCACATCGACTTTCTACTGTTATTAATGCTGATGAAATTTTGGTTCTTAAAAATGGTCGTATCATTGAAAATGGAACGCATGATGATCTTTTATATAAGAAAGGTTTGTATGCTTCGATGTGGAATAAACAACTTGAGGCATCGCAGGTTGAAGAAAAATTACGTAGAATGCGTGAAGAAGATGAGTTAGGTGTTGTTAAGCGTAAAAAATAAACCACTTAAAATGTTCTACAACTTTAGATAGAGTAGTTAATTTATTATATAGCTAAAGAGGGGAAAAGAAAAATTTATTACCTGTTAGGTTATATCTATGAATAGGAAATTATATGAGTATTTTACAGTCTATCCATAATAGTTTTGTGCCAATTCATAAAGAAGGTTATCCTTTTATTGTAGTGTTTTTTGTTGTTTCGCTTGTCCTTGGCTTGGTATGGGGCCCGTTGTTTTGGTTTGGTCTTGTTTTAACAGTATGGTGTATATATTTTTTTCGTGATCCAGATCGTGTAATACCTCTGAACTCAGATTGGGTTATGTCTCCTGCAGATGGACGTATTTCATTTGTTGGGCCATCCACTCCACCTGAAGAATTAGGATTAGGCAATGAAGAAATGATCCGTATTTCCATATTTATGGATATTTTTTCATGTCATATAAACCGTATCCCTATGAGTGGTACAGTGGAGTCTATTGTTTATCGCCCAGGTAAATTTGCTAATGTAGAGCTTGATAAGACCAGTCAATTTAATGAACGTAATGGAGTAGTGATTAATAGCAAGCATGGTACAATTGCTGTAGTACAAATAGCAGGAATGATTGCGCGACGAATTGTTTGTTGGTCAAAAGAAAGTGATTCAGTAATGACGGGGCAACGTTTTGGATTAATTCGTTTTGGTTCTCGCCTTGATATTTATATGCCAGTAGACGTTAAACTTTATGTTGCAGTCGGTCAAACGGCAATTGCTGGAGAAACTGTTCTAGGATCCTTTAGTGATAAGAGTGCTATAACCAATTTCAGATTTGATTAGGATGAATAATGAAAAATTTTTCGCCATTTTCTTCATTTAATCCTGAAGGGCATCATGATGATATTGCAAATCGTTGGCGTTCGCCCACGTCAATGCGGTATGTTATTCCCAATATTATTACGATTTTGGCCATTTGTGCAGGAATGAGCAGTATTCGGTTGGCTTTTGAACATCGCTATGAAGCCGCTATCTTAATGGTACTTTTAGCGGCAATTTTAGATGGAGCTGATGGTCGCATCGCTCGTTTAATGGATGGTAGTTCATCTTTTGGAGCGCAGATGGATTCTCTTGCTGATGTTGTAAATTTTGGTGTTGCTCCTGCACTTATTGTTTATTCATTTATTTTGACTCAGGTTCACCACGTAGGTTGGATTGCAGCACTCGTTTATTGTGTTGCTTGTTGTCTGAGATTAGCACGTTTTAATGTGATGTTGGATAATTCTGATACACCAAAATGGCAAAGCAATTATTTTGTTGGGGTACCTGCGCCAGCAGGGGCATTATTGCTGTTATTTCCTGTTTATTTAGGCGCCCTTGGTTTAGCACCAAGTTGGAGCTGGGCATTATTTTTTAGCTTTTATACTGTGGTTATTGCTTTTCTTTTAGTCAGTCGTTTGCCTGTATGGAATGCAAAAACGATTGATCAAAGTTTGAGGCGTGATATCGTTATACCTTGCATGTTGATCATTGTTATTTACGTAGGTTTTCTCGCAACCTATACATGGTATACTTTGTTAATTACGGCTATTAGCTATATGATTTTTCTGCCTTGTAGTGTTGTTGCTTATAATAAACGGGCTGCCTTGGAAGAAAAAAAGACTAGCGTTAAAGTTATTCCAAAGTCATAAAAGCTTGATATTTTTTGTTAGAGTGACGGTTTTAGAATCATTTAAAGTGGTAGTTTTAATGGCCATAATTAATCGGGAATACGATAATTCATAAATCGATTTTTTGGAACATCGAAGAGTTTGCCAGTTTCTTTTAAATTAGGTGATAATAAATGAACTATCTTTGCTGCAACGTCTTGTGGTGAAGGTAGAGTCAGAGGGTCTTCATCAGGAACAGCCTGTGCACGCATAGCAGTACGTGTTGCTCCTGGGTTAACGCAGTTGATTTTGATCTGAGTTTTTTTTAGTTCTTCCGCCCAGCAGCGAGCTATAATTTCTAAAGCAGCTTTAGAAGCTGCATAAGATCCCCAGAATGCGCGGACACGATGAGCAACACTTGAAGATAATAAAATAACCCGTCCAGCATCTGATTGATGCAATAATGGTTCAACGGCTTTCATTAAGCGCCATTGGCTGAGAAGATTTATTTGAAAAATATTTTCAAATACTGTGTTTTCAATATGAGTTATTGGTGCAAGCGTTCCAAGAATTCCCGCATTTGCAACCATAATATCAAGTTTTTTCCAGCGTTCAGTAATAAATATACCGAGAGAATCGATATCTTCTATGTTTTTATGTAAGTCTAGAGGGACGAGTGTTACAGAAGAACCCATTTCCCGTATTTGATTATTAAGCTCAGTTAACGCTTCGGTTGTTCTTGCAAGGGCTATGATATGAGCACCACGTGCCGCGAGCTCTAGAGCTAAATGATAGCCAATTCCTCTTGAAGCACCGGTAACAAGTGCAACACGCCCATGAAGATTAAAGTCAAATTTTACCATCAATTAATCTCTTGTTTTAAGAACAGGCGATTGACGAATTGGAGGAATATTCTCTTGATCAACCAGATGTGTAGGATAGTGTCCAGTAAAATAATGGTCAGTAAATTGTGGGTCGGAATTATTTCGTTTTTGTCCCGCTACAGCGAGATACAGGCCATCTGTCGAAAGAAACTCTAATGAATTAGCACCAACAAAATTGCACATGGATTTTAAGTCCGGATATCGATTAGCCAACAGACCTTCCATTTGCGGTGTATCAATACCGTAGAAGTCGGGATAAAAAATCATAGGACTAGCAATACGCATATGAACTTCTTTAGCTCCTGCTTCTCGGAGCATTTGCACAATTTTGACAGACGTTGTTCCACGTACAATAGAATCATCAATCAGAATAACACGCTTTCCTTCTATAACTGGGCGATTGGCAGAGTGTTTTAATTTAACTCCAAAAGCACGAATTTGTTGTGTTGGTTCAATAAAAGTACGACCTACATAATGATTACGAATAATTCCTAATTCAAAGGGAATTCCAATTTCTTGCGCGTAACCAATTGCTGCAGGAGTTCCACCATCAGGAATAGGAACCACAACATCACCTTCACAGGGTGCTTCTTGTGCTAAATAAATTCCCATATTTTTGCGTACTGTATAAACACTACGTCCTCCAACGATTGAGTCAGGACGAGCAAAATAAACATACTCAAAAATGCAGATTTTTTCTGGCTTTTCTATTTCTGGTTTTATAACTTTTGTAGAAATTTCCCCATTTTTTTGTATTTCACATATGATAATTTCTCCATTTTCAACATCACGAACATATTTAGCTCCAATGATATCAAGAGCACAAGTTTCAGAGCAAAAGATTGGTTTACCATCGAGTTCACCCATGACAAGTGGTCGAATTCCTGTTGGATCACGTGCAGCAATAAGTTTCGTGCGTGTTAATGCTAGCATGGCATATCCACCTTCTACTTGCCGAATAGCATCAACAAAACGATCAGATGATGATTCATAACGTGATCGAGCAATGAGATGGAGGAAAACCTCAGAGTCTGAAGTTGATTGACATATAGCTCCAGATTCAATGAGTCTGCGACGCAACGTAAGACCATTTGTAAGGTTACCATTATGAGCAATAGCGATACCCCCAGCTTTTAATTCAGCAAAAAGAGGTTGTACATTACGTAATGCTACTTCTCCAGTTGTAGAATAACGAGTATGTCCGATAGCGCGATTTCCTGGCAAGCGGGCAAGAGTCGTTGTATTTGTATAGTGATCGCCTACAAGACCTAAATGCTTTTCTTGATGAAACATTTTATTATGATAAGAGACAATTCCCGCTGCTTCTTGCCCACGATGCTGAAGTGCATGGAGCCCGAGAGCTGTTAATGTGGCTGCATCTTCATGTCCAAGAATACCAAAAACCCCACATTCTTCATGAAGAGTATCGTCATTTAATGAAAACTCCTGAAAGGGAATATCGATTTTTTTCATTATATTCTTTCTGTTGTAATATGGTAAATGGTTAATATCATACGTCGTATATTATCTTTCCAAATAACAAACTATTTTCCGTTTTGCAGGGACATATTTTCACGAAAGTTTCGATCATTTGTGTTTGCATTGTTCCTTTTAAAAAGTTTTTCAGCTTTTTCTAAAGCATAGTCAATATTTTGGGGCAGTATATTCAAAACTTTTGAACCAAGTGAATCTAGAATGGGCTTTGTTTTTGCATTTTTTAACCAATCAGATTGCTGTTCAGGTTGGATAAGTGCATTAATGAGTAATATGCCAATAACCACAATTAATAAACCACGGAAGGCTCCAAAAATAAAACCAATAATACGGTCAAGTATGCCAATTCGGCTATCAATGATAAAGTCAGAAATTTTCATTGCAATGATAGAAGTAATAATCAAGATAATAACGAAAATCGTGACTAATGTTGTTACTAACGCAACCATTTTATTAGAGAGATATTGCTCAAAGAAGGGTAATATGGGTTTAAATAAAAAGAGTGTTGCAACAGCTGCAATTGCCCAAGAAATCAGCGATAATATTTCGCGCGAAAATCCTCGAATCATGGCAAGAAAAGCAGATAACAGGATGATTGTTACGACAATTCCGTCAAGGACTGTTATAATCATTTGTTTTTTCCTTATTCATAAAATTGCATTCTGTTCAAATAGCATGATAATGGGTTTGGGGTTATGCCATTTTTTACTCTTATAACAAGTATCTCTTATATAGGTAAAATTTTTTCGGTATTATTATGTGTAGAGCTCAGGTCATTTTTTACTTGTGGCAACGGTTGCAACAAGATCAACAAGGTTAGAGAATGTTTTTTGTTGAAAAGATGGTGAGTTTACTGCTTGAGTCGTTGTAGTTGGTTGGATGGATCCTTGAAAGCCCAGTTTTTGTGCTTCATATATACGTTGTCCTGAATGTACAACAGTTCGAATAGCTCCCGAAAGACCTATTTCACCAAAATATACATAATCGGTTGGCAGAGGAATATTTGCAAGAGAAGATACCAAAGCCGCTGCAGCAGCTAAGTCAGCAGCAGGTTCTGATATGCGGTATCCGCCCGCAACATTAAGATAAACATCATGCTGCCCAAAGCGAACACCGCAATGAGCTTCTAAGACAGCTAAAATCATTGAAAGGCGATTTCCATCCCATCCAACAACAGCGCGTCGTGGTGTTCCTAGAGATGAGGGGGAAACAAGCGCTTGAATTTCTACTAATATCGGACGCGTTCCTTCCATTCCTGCGAAAACAGCAGCTCCTGGTGCTTTTTCGTTACGTTCACCCAAAAAAAGTTCTGATGGATTAGTTACTTCTCGTAGTCCTTTATCAGACATTTCGAAGACACCAATTTCATTAGTTGGTCCAAAGCGGTTTTTTACAGTTCTAAGGATTCGATAATTATGGGCGCCTTCACCTTCAAAATAAAAAACACCATCAACCATATGTTCTACAACGCGAGGACCAGCAATTTGCCCATCTTTTGTAACGTGCCCAACAAGGACAACGGCTGCCCCTGTTTTTTTAGCAAATCGGATCATTGATTGAGCACTAATACGCACTTGTGTGACAGTACCTGGCGCTGAATCTGCAGCATCTGACCATAGGGTTTGAATTGAATCTATAATAACCATATCAAGTTTTTTATGTTCGCTTAAGGTTGCAAGAATATCTTCAACATTTGTTTCAGCTGCAAGTTTTATCTCTGAATTTACAACACCAAGCCTTTGTGCACGCAAGCAGATTTGTGCAATAGCTTCTTCTCCTGAAACATAGATAACGTGATGTCCCTTTTGAGATAAGGCGGCAGCAGTTTGTGTTAGCAGTGTTGATTTTCCAATACCTGGATCACCACCAATAAGCAGCGCTGATCCACGGACAAAACCACCTCCAGTAACACGGTCAAGTTCAGTAATACCAGAACGAATACGTGGAACATCCTCAATATTTTCAGAAAGGGATGTGAGGGTGATTATACGTCCCTTACGAACATTTTGTGCAGGGCCACTGCCTATACCATTATTTGCACTTTCTTCGATAAGGGAATTCCATTCTCCGCAGGAATTACATTTTCCAGCCCATCGAGAGTGAATGGTACCACAATTTTGGCAGATAAATTGAATTCGGATGCGTGCCATAATAATTTTAACCAATTTGTTCTGGAAGATATTTACTATCTGCCAAATCGCTAAAACGTGTAAAGTCAGGTTGAAAGGCGAGCTTAATCAATCCTGTTGGTCCATGACGTTGTTTGGCGATAATAATTTCAGCCTGTCCTATAAGAGTATCCATTTTATCCTGCCACGCTACATGTTTCGCTGTCTCTTCTGTTTTGGGTTCTTCATTTTTAGCATAATATGCTTCACGATATACGAAAAGAACAACATCAGCATCTTGTTCGATTGAACCAGATTCTCGCAAATCTGAGAGTTGTGGCCGTTTATCAGTTCGATTTTCAACTTGACGTGAAAGCTGAGAGAGCGCGATGATAGGGATATTTAATTCTTTTGCCAACGCTTTGAGACTTGTAGTAATTTCTGTAATTTCTTGAACACGATTTTCATATGAACGTTTAGATCTACTTGTCATTAATTGTATATAGTCAATAATTAATACATCTAAGCCATGTTGTCGTTTTAGGCGCCGTGCACGTGCTGCCAGCTGTCCGATCGATATACCTCCTGTTTGATCAATATAAAGTGGTGCTTTTTGCAAGTGGTGCATTGCGCGTATTATTTTTGAGAATTGTTCTTCTGAAATATTGCCGCGTCGGATATCAGAAGAAGAAACCTCTATTTGTTCAGAAATAATGCGTGTTGCAAGTTGTTCTGATGACATTTCAAGTGAAAAGAATCCAACTACTCCTCCTTCGTTTTTTGGGGAAGAGTCTTTTGTTTGAGTGTCGTGATTATAAGCATTGGCAATATTAAAGGCAATATTGGTAGCAAGTGACGTTTTCCCCATACCAGGGCGTCCAGCTAAGATAATTAAATCAGATGGTTGTAACCCTCCCATTTGTTCATCAAGCGTCTTAATATGGGTAGCTATACCTGATAACCGTGAAGAACGTTTTTTGGCAGAATCTGCCATGTCAATGGCTTTTTTGATAGCTTCATCAAAGTTTTCAAATCCTCCACCATATTTTCCTTTTTCTGCTAATTCAAACAAATCATGTTCAATTGTTTCAATTTGTTGGGCTGTCGAGAGTTCTGTAGAAGTATCAAAGGCTGTACTGACGACTTTATTGCCAATATTAATCAGAGACCGTCGAATAAAAAGATCATAGATAACACGCCCATAATCTTCAGCGTTAATAACCGTTACTGCTTCTTTAGCTAGACGAATAATATAATTAAATACAGTAATATTTCCAATTTTTTCTGCAGCTGGAATAAAGGGCTTGATGGTAATCGGATTTGCAAGCTTTCCTTTTTCAATAATTTTTGATAAAATATCATAGATTTTTTGGTGTAATGGTTCAAAAAAATGTATTGGCTTTAGAAAATCTGAAACAGCGTCAAGTGCATCATTATTTATAAGAAGCGCACCAAGCAATGCTTGTTCAGCTTCAATGTTATGTGGAAGTTGTGGGAAAGAGGGGGTATCTTCTTTTTGTGAAGAGTTTAAATTGATGGCATTTGTTTCTTCCATAAGGGTCTTCCACTATTAGTATTAAAAGGGTAGGACATTAAAAGTCTTCGTTTGAAATTAAAATTTCAAATAGTTTTACATTCAGGTTTCCAATTAATAATGTAACATACTTTTCATATTTTACAGATTGATTTTCAAAATTATGTTTTCAGTTTCTTGAAGAATGTTATATCGCATTTTAATCTTGTGCAGTCTTAAATTTTCAATATCAGCGTTAATAAGACTTGTAATTTAAGCTTAATTCTTTGATTTTTAAAAATGGATTAATTTTTTACAAAATTTAATCTTATGCTTGTGATAATAAAAAATACTCAGCTTTAGAGAGCCGAGTACTTGTGATATGTTAGGAAGAAGACAGCAAAAAGTGAAAAACAGGTTTTTAAAAACAGAAATTAAGGATTTTCACTAACGCTAGTTGCATTATTTTCATTTATTTTTTCTGAAGATAATTCTTCTTGGTGTTCGGATAATAGATATTCTTGAGCATCATATATTGCTTCAGAAGAGGTAAGAGTTTCACCTTTTTCTTGGCGTTGTGCTTCACTGGCTGAACGTGCAACATTGATTATAACAGAAATTTGCACTTCAGGATGTAAGCGAATAGCAATGCTATGGAGACCAATAGTCTTTATGGGTTGATTCAATTCAATCTGAGTACGTCCAACAGAAAATCCTTCAGTTGTTATAGTTTCAGAAATATCACGTGTCGATACGGATCCGTACAGTTGTCCTGTTTCACCAGCTGAACGAACGACAATAAATGATTTACCATTAAGTTTTTCAGCAATCCCCTGTGCTTCATTTTTGCGCTCAAGGTTACGAGTTTCAAGCTGTACACGTTGTGTTTCAAAATGTTTTTTATTAGCTTCATTAGCACGTAAAGCTTTTCCTTGAGGCAAAAGAAAATTACGTGCATAACCATCCTTAACAGAAACAATATCTCCCATCTGACCGAGACGAGGAATGCGCTCAAGTAAAATAATATCCATAACTTTTCCTTTCGAATATATATTTAGCGAAATTTGCCAAATAATTGGAATTTAGACTGAACCGTTGCCCAAATCCCCATCAGTAGCAGCATGAAAGCAATAGGTGGAGCAAAAACAACGGTTAAGACAGCAATGTATAAAAGTATAATGATTCGACCATTGATCCCTTTTGTAATATCGTGGAGATATGCTAAACCGCTAATTGATATTACAATAGTATATGCGATGGTAAAAACTTGTGCGCTCAAATTAAGAGTAAATCCTAACTCAACCATTGATGCTATACAAACAACAATGAAAACAATAAGCCCAGAAATTGGAAGGCGGAAAGTTTTCCCCCAATCATCACGTGGTCTTTTCAACCATTTCATATATCGCGCCACTATCATGGAAAAGTAGAGATTACCAATAAGGGAAATTATACTATAAATAGCTAGAGGAATAGCTATTAAAGCTGCTGTGTGCGTCATCAAAAGTTCACTCAAAGCATGCATATCAGTTTCTTTTATAGATTGCGATTGCTGCATAGTTTGCACTATGTTTGCAATGACCTTTTTTGCAATCATCAATGTGGATGGGTTTGTTTGAACATAGAGTCCCATAAGGCTCGATATAAGGGCGATAAAATTTGTTAAATGAAAAATGACTGAGGGTAATGGATACCATATCAATAAACTTCCTTTTTGAGAAGGTCGCGCTAACCCAAGAAGCCAAGAAGCATAGAATGCAGGAAGAAAAAATAAAAATGTCAAGGAAAGACTGATATAAACACCAGTAGTTATGATGAGGATTACAGCAGCACTGATTAAAGAAATGAAGCTAGTTAGAGTTCCCCAACCAAATGCAACAATAAAAATCGGAAGTGAAAGAAAACAACCAAGAAAAAAGGAAAAATCAGGGGCAATATTTGCAATACTAAGAATTGCTATACTGACAACAACAGTAAATAGCCCAGCTAAAATACCGCTCATTATCTTATATGCACTAAAACTTTCCATTTATCGCTGTCCTGCTTGTTGCAGTTAGAGGTGTTTAATACCTCAACTTTAAAACACAACTTCATACTTCTGAATGTATATGCAACTAATTGATATATTTTGAACTACGAAAAAAACAGATCAAACGCACTTAGTTGCACAATATTCAGCTTATTTTATAACATACGGAAGCAAACCAAGAAAACGAGCACGCTTGATAGCATTAGCTAACTCACGCTGTTTCTTTTGACTGATAGCTGTAATCCGCGAAGGAACAATTTTCCCCCGCTCCGAAATATAACGCTGTAGTAATTTGATATCTTTATAATCGATTTTTGGAGCATTTGCACCAGAAAAAGGACATATCTTACGACGACGATGAAAAGGACGACGCACTGAAGTTTGATTAGTATCAGTCATCATTCTACTCCTTTTACGGTATTCTCACGTTGATTACGTGAATAACGAGATCTTTCTTCATCTTGAATAACATGATTATTACGGTCAATACGGGAAAGCATAGCAGACTTTTCTTTTTCATGCTTTTCCACACGAATAGTCATGTAACGCAAAATATCTTCATTAATGCGCATTTGCCGCTCAACCTCAAAAATTGCCGCAGCTGGTGCATCAATATTAATTAATACATAATAAGCTTTACGATTTTTACGAATACGATAAGCGAGAGATCGAAGACCCCAATTTTCTATACGCCCAACCTTTCCACCATGCGCTTCAATGACACCTTTGTACATATTCAAAAGTTCATCAACTTGTTGCGGTGCAATATCTTGTCGGGCAAGAAACATGTGTTCATAAAGAGCCATTATTTATTTTGCCTTTCTTCAATTAAATTTTACCGAGTTCAGCGCAAAGCCTCTGCGACTTGTCTTTTTGGCTACCCAAAGAAGAAAGGACGCTTTTGCAATTCGAAACATTCGAGAGCGGAGACACAGGAGGTCGGAAATAACATATCTCCTACTGCATTTTCGCAATCCTCCGTTCAACCCCCAGCTAAAACACCGGTAACGAACATTTGGTATTTACAGCTTATCTTTTTAAATAGCAAGTTCATGCTGATAAAAAATGTGATTTATTGACTTGAAGTATTTTTATACGCTTTACACTTGCACATAGGAGAGTTGCGATATAATTTTTAAAAATTAAGGAGATAAGGATGGAATTTTTAAACCAGATTGATATCACACTTTTTGAAGTTCTTTCTGGTAATCATAGATCATGGTCAGTTTTGGTTCTTTTTGGCATTTTTTGCGCAAAATTTTTGATTTATATCATTCCTATGCACCTTTGCATATTGTGGTTTTGTGGAAGTGTTATGGAACGGCACATAGTATTGAGTATTTGCACGAGTATTGGTATGGCTCTTTTCGTAGGTTATCTGATTTCCCTTATTTATTTTCATCCACGTCCATTTGTTGTAGGTTTGACATCACCATTAATTAAGCATCGTGCGACAGCTTCTTTTCCTAGTAATCATGCTTTGACTATTGCGTCGTATATGGCAAATCTTTATGTATATCGATATAAGGTTTCCTCTAAGTTTGCCGTGATATCTTTATGCTTGATTTGTTGGGGGCGTATTTTTGTTGGTGTACATTATCCGTTTGATGTTTTAGCCGGCGTAGTTTTAGGAATTGTCATAAGTTTGGGGATTGTCCGATTTATAGCGCCATATTTCCCAAAGTTTTTGTATAAAGTTCCTCCGTTGAAGTATAATTTCAAGATAGATATCGGTTTCAAATAATTTGTTTTGTCTGAGTTGGTATTTATGAATTAAAGGGTAAATAATTTAATGTACGATTTGGGAGATTATTGATGGCCGCAGCATTTACTTTTCCAGGGCAGGGGAGTCAGCTAGTTGGTATGGGAAAAGTGCTTGCAGAGCAATTTACTGCAGCGCGTATGGTTTTTGAGGAAGTGGATGATGCTTTGGGTGAGAAATTATCAGATATTATCTTTGAAGGACCTGAAGATATATTGACATTGACAGCAAACGCGCAACCAGCACTGATGACCGTATCTATAGCGATTATTCGTGTGATGGAAAATTTAGGGCTTAATCTAGAATCAAGAGTGAAGTTTGTTGCTGGTCATTCTTTAGGGGAATATTCGGCTCTCTGTGCTGCTGGCACATTTAGTCTTGCTGATACAGCGAAGCTTTTGCGGATTCGTGGAAATGCTATGCAAAAGGCTGTTGCTATTGGTAAAGGAGCTATGGCAGCACTTATCGGTTTAGATGAACAAGACGTTGAAGAAATTTGCAAAACTGTCCTGGGCAATGGATTATGTCAAATTGCTAACGATAATGGTGGTGGACAAATTGTTATTTCCGGTGAAAAAGAGGCGGTAGAGGCAGCTATGAAAATTGCATCACAACAAGGCGCTAAGCGTGTGCTTCTTCTTCCAGTTTCTGCACCTTTCCATTCATCCTTAATGCAGCCTGCTGCTGATATCATGAAAGATGCACTTTTGACTGTTAACAAAGCAGCTCCTGTTGTGCCTTTAGTTGCAAATGTCTCTGCTGCGCCAGAAAGTGATCCAGATCGTATTGCTACACTTTTGGTTCATCAAGTAACGGGAAGAGTGCGTTGGTGTGAAACGGTAAAGTGGATTAGTGCCAATGGAGTTGATACACTTTTTGAAGTCGGTTCAGGAAAAGTGCTAACAGGTTTAGCGCGTCGTATTAATAGAGAGATTAAAGGATTGACAATTAGTACAGCTGAAGAAATAGAAGAGGCGTTGCGAGCGCTTGGCGTTTAATCTTTAAGGAGTCAAAAAATGTTTAAATTAACAGGTCGTAAAGTGCTCGTGACGGGAGCATCGGGGGGAATTGGTCAGGCGATTGCACGCTGTTTTCATGCGCAAGGAGCAATCGTTGGGCTCCATGGAACGCAAGAAAACAAGCTTAAAGAAATAGCTGCAGATTTGGGTAAAAATGTTTTTGTTTTTTCTGCTAATCTTTCGGAGCGCGAGTCCATTAAAAAATTAGCTGAAAAAGCAGAAGAAAAAATGGGTGGTGTTGATATTCTTGTTAACAATGCTGGAATTACTCGAGATAGCCTCTTTATGCGTATGCAAGATAAAGATTGGGATGATGTTTTAGCGATCAATTTGACGGCCGCTTCTATTTTGACACGTGAATTGGTAAATTTTATGATGCGTCGTCGTTATGGGCGAATTATTAACATAACATCAATTGTAGGTGTTATTGGAAATCATGGACAAACAAATTATTGTGCTACAAAAGCTGGTTTGATAGGATTTTCGAAGGCGTTAGCGAAAGAGATTGCATCACGAAATATTACCGTTAATTGTATTGCTCCGGGGTTTATTAAATCTGCTATGACCGATAAACTTAATGAAAAGCAAAAAGAACATATTATGGCAGCAATTCCAATGAAGCGTATGGGCGAAGGGCAAGATATAGCTTCTGTTGCTGTTTATTTAGCAAGTGATGAAGCGGGGTATGTGACTGGTCAAACAGTGCATGTTAACGGTGGTATGGCAATGATTTAAGTATTTACTCTATTGCACATTGATTTATAGGTTTTATTATTTTAGTAATAACAAATGAAATGGAAGGGCATCTGTTCCTTTAGCATGATGGTTGATCAATTTATGTCAGAAGAGAATCAAGTTGATTAATTTTGTGGTGGATATCTATAAGGAGTGTTTCGAAGTACCACTAAAGATTTAAAAGTGATGCATCTATACTTGATTACATGATTCGATGTAGCTAACAAATTGTAAGAAGATAAAATAAATTTGAGGATTTCAACATGAGTGATACAGAAGAGCGCGTTAAAAAGATTATCGTGGAGCATCTTGGAGTTGATGCAGATAAGGTAGTGGAAAATGCAAGCTTTATTGATGATCTAGGAGCAGATAGCCTTGATACGGTTGAGCTCGTTATGGCTTTTGAAGAAGAATTCGGTGTAGAAATCCCAGATGAAGCTGCTGAAACAATTTTCACAGTTGGTGATGCAGTAAAGTTTATTGATAAAGCCTCTGCGTAATTATTGAAAGGCAAAAGTATAAAATACTTTTGCCTGTATTTGGAGAAGTTATTTCTCAAAAGCAGATTTGAGAATTTTTGGCTCTCGATTCAAGGTTGAAAGCATGAGACGTGTTGTTGTTACTGGTTTGGGGTTAGTATCTCCGTTAGCTGGTGATGTTGAGTGTAGTTGGAAAAGATTGCTTGATGGGAAAAGTGGTGTTCGGCGTATTACTGAATTTGATGTGTCGGATTTGCCATGTCAGATTGCTGCGCGTGTTCCTTTTGGGGATGGAACAAATGGTACATATAATGCTGATTTGTATATGGACCCGAAGGAACAACGTAAAGTTGATCCGTTTATTATTTATGCAATGGCTGCTTCTGATCAAGCGCTTGCAGATGCTGAATGGTATCCAAAAAACGATGAAGATCAGATTCGTACAGGTGTATTGATTGGTTCAGGTATTGGAGGTATTGAGGGTATTGTTGAGGCTGGTTATACCCTTCGGGATAAAGGGCCACGTCGTGTTTCTCCTTTTTTTATTCCTGGACGTTTAATTAACCTTGCTTCTGGTTATGTTTCTATTAAATATGGTTTGCGTGGTCCTAATCATTCGGTCGTGACAGCTTGTTCGACAGGCACGCATGCAATTGGTGATGCAGCACGTTTGATTGCGCTAGGTGATGCGGACGTAATGGTTGCAGGGGGTACGGAATCCCCGATAAACCGTATATCACTTGCTGGTTTTTCTGCGTGTCGAGCTCTTTCTACTAGCCGTAACGATGATCCTGAAAAAGCATCTCGTCCCTATGATATTGATCGCGATGGGTTTGTCATGGGGGAGGGGGCAGGAGTTGTTGTTTTAGAAGAGCTTGAGCATGCAAGAAAACGGGGAGCACGTATTTATGCTGAAATTATCGGCTATGGTTTATCTGGTGATGCTTATCACATTACAGCTCCTTCAAAGAGTGGTGAGGGTGCGATACGCAGTATGATAGCGGCTCTTGAGCGCGCACAAGTCAATGCGAGTGATATTGATTATATTAATGCTCATGGTACTTCAACCATGGCTGATACTATAGAGCTTGCTGCCGTTGAAAGTATTTTGGGACAATATGTATCACAAGTGTCCATGTCATCGACGAAGTCATCTGTAGGTCATTTACTTGGCGCAGCTGGTGCGGCTGAAGCTATTTTTTGTATTTTGGCTATAAGGGATAATGTAGCTCCGGCAACACTTAATTTAGATAATCCGTCGATTGAAACAAAAATTGATCTTGTTCCGCATGAACCGCGACAAAGAAAAATTGATACGATTCTTTCTAATTCTTTTGGATTTGGTGGGACCAATGCATCATTAGTGATTCGACGTTTTGGGGAGAATTAAATATTTGAGTTTTTTTTTATTATTAGTTTTTGTATAATTATAGTGTGATACCTAGAAGTTGTTGGGGCTGATGGTTATTAATATAAAAATGGACAGCCGTCAAAATCCGCAGATAATAGCTATTCGGAGTATTGAGTAGATAATAACGATATGTTGGCGCATAAAAAGAAAAAAAAATCATATATAGTACGCAATCCTTTGGTCATTATTGGTCATTTTTTTCTGATGCTGATCATGGTTTTAGTTTTAGCCATAAGTATTCCTCTTTATATTGGAAAAAATATCTTTGAAAGAGAAGGTAAAGGTGAAAAAGAACAAGTTGTTTTTATTTATCCAGGAACAGGAATCCGTAAAATAGCTTCAATTCTTGAAAAGCGAGGGCTTATTCAATCATCGGATATTTTTGTTTATGGAGTTGGTTATTATCAGCAAACAACAAATTTTAAAGCAGGTGAATATTTAATCCCAGCACACGCTTCAATGCGGGATATCATGGATATTTTTGTAAAGGGAAAGTCCATTGAATATACATTTACAGTCCCTGAAGGTTTAACAGTTCAACAGGTTTTTGATAGGTTAGCTACTAATCAAATTCTGGTTGGAGATCTTCCAGAAGTTTTACCTCCGGAAGGCAGTTTGATGACTGATACTGTGCGTTTTATTCGGGGGACAACGCGTAAAGAAATTATTAAGAGGCTAAGTGAAGGGCAAGAGAAGTTAATTAATGCAATATGGGCTACTCGCTCACCTGATTTGCCAATTAAGTCTATTGATGAGTTCGTTATATTGGCATCAATTGTAGAAAAAGAAACGGGAATTGCATCTGAGAGAGAAAAAGTTGCTGCAGTGTTTTATAATCGATTGGCTAAACATATGCGTCTTCAATCTGATCCGACGGTGATTTATGGCCTTTTTGGTGGGAAAGGAAAGCCGTCAGGTCGCGCAATTTATCGCTCAGACCTTGAGAAAGTAACGCCATATAATACTTATAAAATTAATGGTTTGCCTCCCACAGCGATTGCAAATCCAGGTCGAGATTCTTTGAAAGCAGTGGCACATTCGCCAAGGATTGATGCGCTCTATTTTGTCGCAGATGGTTCGGGGGGGCATGTTTTTTCTAACACTTTGGAAGAGCATAATACGAATGTTCGCAAATGGCGTGCGTTAAAGCGAGCAAATTAAATGTAAAAAATGTAGAAAGTTATAAGTGAAGTTACGGTATACAGTTTTGAAAAGGTAGAGTGGAGATTATGACTTTCTTGGAAAGTGAACTGAATGTAAGAAAAATAAATCAGCGTCGGGGTTTTTTATTTATTCTTTCTTCTCCTTCAGGAGCTGGTAAATCAACTCTTTCTCGGTTACTTTTAAAAAATGGGGAATTAGAGCTTTCTATAAGTATAACGACACGGAAAAGACGTCCTAGTGAAGTTGATGGTCTTCATTACCACTTTGTTTCAAAGAAAGAATTTGAACGGAGACGTAATGGAGATGAGTTGATTGAGTGGGCAGAAGTGCATGGAAATTATTATGGAACTTTACGTGAAAGCGTTGAAAATGCTTTAGATGCTGGTCAGGATGTATTATTTGATATTGATTATCAAGGGGCTGAACAGCTTCAAAAAAAGATGCCAGGGGATACTGTATCTGTTTTTATTCTTCCTCCATCAATGAAAGAACTTACTTCTCGTTTGTATCGTCGAGCAGAAGATAGTCAAGATACCATTAATTTGCGATTAAAAAATGCACGAACAGAGATGCAGCATTGGAATTCTTATGATTATGTTGTGATCAATGAAGATTTAAATCTATCCGTATCACTTATTAAATCAATTTATGTGGCAGAAACAATGAAGCGTGAGCGATGTTTTTTTCTTAAGTCTTTTGTGAATGATCTTATTTCTGAAAAGCTTGATTAATGTTTCCATTATCAAATTACAAACTAATAAAAAATATTAAACTTTAAATCAATAGGTTAGCGAGAGTTACAAATTCGGAAATGGATAATGTTTCAGCTCGGCGTTTTCCATCAATACCAGCTTTTTCCAAAAGTTTTTCACCTCCGATAGTTTTAAGATTTTGGCGAAGCATTTTTCGTCTTTGTCCAAAAGCAATTTTTGTTATAAAACTTAACTTCTGTGTAGAGCAGGAGAGGGGTTGAGTACGTGGAATGATGTGTACGACGGAAGAAGTTACTTTAGGAGATGGTATAAAGGCTTGGGGAGGGATATCAAAAGCAATTTTTGCGATAGTACGCCAGCCAGCTAAAACGCCAAGACGTCCGTAATGCGGAGATCGAGGTGTAGCGATAATGCGGTTTGCAACTTCTCGTTGGAACATCAGCGTCATTGATTCATAAAAAGGGGGCCATGGTTCAACCAAAAGCCAGTTTAGTAAAAGTTGTGTTCCGATATTATAAGGGAGATTTGCAATAATGTGCGGTTTTTCTGGATATGTTTTAAAGAGCTGGGAGAAGTCTTGTTTTAGTGCATCATCGCAAATAATTTTTAGTTTTGTAGGATAGTGTTTTTCTATATCTGATAAAGCTGGTAAACAGCGTTCATCACGCTCTATTGCTGTTACAATAGCACCTTTTGCTAGTAGGGCACGTGTGAGGCCTCCAGGCCCAGGGCCAACTTCAATAACAGGTTTTCCTTCTATATTACCTGCCTGCTGAGCAATTTTAGATGTTAAGTTAAGGTCAAAAAGAAAGTTTTGTCCCAAAGATTTATTAGCTCGCAATCCATATATATTAATTACTTCACGGAGAGGTGGAAGATTATTTATTGGCATGGCATTAAATTATTTTCTGCAAGTCGATTTGCAAGCTTTAAAGCAGAAATGAAACTATTGGGAGAAGCTATTCCTTTGCGCGCAATATCAAAAGCAGTTCCGTGATCAGGAGAAGTTCGAATAAAAGGTAATCCTAAAGTGATATTGACAGCGGTATCAAAATTTAATGTCTTAACAGGGATAAGAGCTTGATCATGATACATGCAAAGAGCAGCATCATATTTTTTTCTTGCGCAATCATGGAACATTGTATCAGAAGGTAGTGGACCTATAATATTTAGTCCTTTACTTTTAAGATATTCAATAGCAGGGGTGATCACTTCTATATCTTCTTTTCCTATTGCACCTTCTTCTCCAGCATGGGGATTAAGACCGGCAACAGCTAAACGTGGAGAGATAATTTTAAATCGTGTTTTTAAGTCTTTTTCAACAGTAAGTGCAGTTTGAACGATTAGGTGACTAGTAAGATTTGAAGGAACTTTACTGAATGGAATATGAACGGTAATTGGTACTGTTTTCAATTGAGGTCCCGCTAACATCATGACAGGATGATAATATTGACCATAGTTTTTTTGAGCCAAATGAGCTAAAAATTCTGTATGTCCAGGAAATTCAAATCCAGCCTCATAAAGGCTTTTTTTAGAAATAGGACAGGTAACAAGTGCGCACGCACGGCCATTTCTAATTAATTGAACGCCGCGTTCAATTGACTCAATAATTCCAGGAGCATTTTCTGGAGAAAATAAGCCTAATTGATTATGTTGCCGGTTTTTTAGTGGTATTATAGGAAGAGCCTTTTGAAAAATTTTTACAGGGTTGTCTGTAAAAACAGATAACTCTATTTCAACATGGATTTTTAAAAACTGAGCACGCGAATGAATAATATCCGGATCAGCTAAAAGAACAAAAGGTGGAACTTGACATGAAGTACGCAAGTTCCAAGCTCTTAGAGCTATTTCAGGACCTATACCAGAAGGGTCACCACCACTAACTACAAGAACAGCCATTATAAACTTTGAATATATGCCTCTTGCCGCAATTCTTTTAAATATTTTTCGCTTAAATTTTCAAGTTCTTGCGGGCCTTTTTCTTTATTGTCTTGAATTGAGAATATAAGTTGAGCGACATGGTCATTAGAAACTCTTTTTATTTTACAGATCGCTAGTGCTTCAATACCATATGCTGTTTCCCGTAATTTTGTCATTTTTCCAGTGGCTGTTGCTCGGATATCTTGTTCCCATTCTGTGGGTAATTGCGGCTCCAAAAATCTTCCTAAATTGCGAATAGTAACATCTAGAATATTTTTAGCCTGTTTTTTAACATTTTCACATCCTTGAAAATGTTCGCGAAAATCATTTGCTTCTTTTTTGCGTTTTTCAAAGATTTGCGAGCGTCGATGTGCTGGAATAACAAAAATAATTCTTTGTAATGTATATTCATTTGTTGATGGCTTTACACCGCCATTTTTTAAAATTCTGCGTACAGCTTCTTGTTCAGTAATCATACCAACTTCTGCTTGATAGCGAGCACTAACAAGGCGCCCCCATCCTAATTGCCCACGAATATAATTTTTAAAGTGCTGTACTGTAATATCATTTTGGATCAAAATTTGGTTAAGTTGGTCAATGGTCATATGATTTTGTGTTGCGAAGTTTTCAAAAGCACTATCAACTTCATTATCACTAACATCCATGTTGCGACGCTTCACTTCCATGCTTTTAAGGACTTCATCAATGAGCTCATTCTTGGCTTGTGTTGCGAGGTTACCTTGTTTTTGTTGCAACTTTAAAAAAGAAATGCGTCTTTGGATATCATAATTTGTGATGGGATTGCCATTAACTGTAGTAACAACTGTAATTTGAGCAGAGATTGGTAAAATAAAAAGTCCATTTATCAATATGCAGCTTACGCTAACAGAAACAATCCAAAATAAAGCAAGCATACGTTTTTTTAATTTGATCATGTGAGTAAACCTTTGCAGTGTTTATCAATTCCCATCGATTATTTT
The DNA here is from genome assembly GCF_036576145.1 of Bartonella eidoli. NCBI lineage: Bacteria > Pseudomonadati > Pseudomonadota > Alphaproteobacteria > Hyphomicrobiales > Bartonellaceae > Bartonella > Bartonella eidoli. Next base: position 66,286 of record NZ_JBAFWX010000006.1, read on the forward strand.
AAATATATTTTTTTTTGTATAAAAACAATGATAAGTTAAAGTACTTTATAATTCTCTTTCCATAAACCTGATTTTATTCCTTTTCCGATATCTGAAACTGTATGCAATGAAAGAGAAAAGTTAAGATTTTGCAAAGGTGCGGTTTTATTTGGATTAGTTATTTGCTGATAACTTAATGTTAAAGTAAAACATTCATCTCTATAATTAACACTAATGCCTCTTTTGACGAAAGTACCAGATACTAAATCATATGCAGCATTGCCACCAACAGACCAGTAATCAGCTAATTTAAAACCAGTTTGAAAAGAAATTTCTTGCCGATTTTTAGTATATTCATGACCATTCTCTTTGGGAATATAAGCATATTGCGCAGAGGCCCAAATATTTTTCCATTTTTGCAATGCCTCAATTTCACTATGGCGAATTTTCCCTGTTTTTTGATCAAAACGTCCACGAAATTCCATATAAAAATTGTTTTTATGATTAGCGCTAAGCGCTGCAACATAGTCTGAACGTGTTGCTTCAAGACCAGAATTATTAAGATTTCCTTCTGAAAAAGAATTTTTTCCTGCAAGATGAAAAGATTGCCCAATAAGGCCATTAAGAAACCAATTATCATTCAAATTTCCAGAATATCTTATCCCTATGTTTGCTCTTGTTCCTCCTTCTACACGGTCATAACCAGAAAATTTATTACGTTGAAAAAGAGTGGTGGCATCAAATATAAAGCTTTGTGCGTCTTCATTGGAAATTTGTTCGATATATCGCTCATTATTACGCATAAAAAACTGTACTATTGGTTCCATAATATATGTAGAGTTGCCAGATGTTATGGAGAAAGGATAACGTAACTCTAAACCTGCAGTCGCTATCCCTCGGATAGCTGGTGAGGTATCATTTGTTATATAATTATCGTGTTTTTTTTGCGCATTTTGTTTTTTTTGCGCATTTATTGTAAGAATATCAGTACGCAAGGAAAGGATAGGAGTTAATATTAATCCGTTACGCATATTAAATCGCTTTTTCCATTCTAGTTCATTTGTTAAACGAAAATTATTTCCAGCGATACCAGGCGGCTGAGTGGCATTAATCGGGTGGTTATTCCAGTAAGTAGAGTTGAAATCAGTATGACGGCGATGAACTAATTGCATATTGCTATGAAAAGTAAGTAATCCAGTATAAATCGATTCATTAGGACTAAAGGAATAGTTTATACGGGGCAAAACCCATGCTTGCTCAGAGGCATGTTCATTATAGTTATTATTAAACATATTTTGAACCTTGAAATGGTAAAAGCGCATATCAAAGTAATTTTTACCAGCAAGACCATTTAAATAAAGCTGAGAAAGCTGCACAGGATTACTGTAGTTTTCAAGTTTATATGTTCGGCTAAAGTTTTGATCGGACTGTGTAAAAATATCCCATCCATAGGTCCATCGTGTATTAAGACGGAAATCGCCTTTTGTTGCGAACATGTAACGGTTCGTACGTTGTGCATCAATTGTGTTTTTGTCAAAATTGTAAGGTTTAAATTGGTATATATGAGCAAAACGAAGGTTGTAATTTCCTGTTTTAAAACGTTGACGCCATTCACCTTCCGTTAAAACTCCTTGTTGTGTATAAAGTGTAGAAAAAAGCGTAAAGTCGTAGTGGGGAGCTAGATTCCAAAAATAAGAATTTTTCACACCCGTGCCAAGATGATCAGAATAAAAAAAATGAGGGACAAGAAGACCGCTAATACGTTTTACAGTTGGATCATAAAGCTCAAAAGTTGGGAGCTTTATAAGTGGTATACCAAAAAATTCAAAACGACTATTTTCAAGTCGGATTTTTTTGATAGCGCTGTTCCATATAATTTTTTTTGCTTTAATTTTCCATAAGATTTTCTTGTCTGATTTATATAAGCAAGGTTCACATGCTGTGTAGGCAGCATTATTGAAGATTGTTATCTGATTATTACTACGTGTAGCACTGTCTGCTGCAAAGTGAATATTATCAGCTGTATCAATGCGTAAAGAATTTATAAATCCTTCACCAAAATCTTTTGTTATATTAATATGATTAGAGTGAATTTTATTTCCATTTTTCTGAATAATTTCAACATTTCCTTGCGCTATGATACGTCCTGTTTTTTTATTATAAATCATTTTTTTAGCGACAACTTTATTCCCATCATATTCGACTTGAACATTTCCTTGTAAAGAAATAATATTGGTATCATGATTGTAGATGAGCTCATCTGCGGATAGCAGAATAGGGCTTATCGAATTTGAGATGAAGTTTTGAGCAAGGGAAGTAGAATTTTGTACAAGTGCATAACAAAAACAGAATATGCTTAAGAGACAACCAGTAAAACTCTTTATTATTAGGATACTTAGTTTTTTTATGGTTTGTTTATTCAGAAGCAACTTCATCTAGCCATCCTCTTTATGAAGTAAAAAGGATATTCCTAAAAACAATGCAATAACAACTGGGGACCATGCAGCTATAACTGGTGGAATGTACCCAGCATTTCCAAAAGCTTGAACAAGTCTAGAAACAACATAAAGAGCAAATCCTGCTATTATTCCGCTTAGGATCAATAGTCCAGATTGTCCAAAGCGCGTAAAATTCAAAGATATAGTTGCTGCAATGAGAGTCATTGCGACAAGTAATGCTGGTAATGCAATCAATGATTGTAAATACATGTTAAAATGATTAGCAGAGTGGCCAAATGAGCGCGCAATCATAATTTGAGTTGGTAATTTATAAAATGGAATTGTTGCAGGATCCGCTAAGTATTCAGTTAAAAATTCTGGTTTGATGTTTGTTTGTATTTGAAACTCAGTAAATTTTTTAGGGTTATGACCTGTTTTGTAGATTGTTCCGTTCGTTAATAGCCAAGCTCCATTTGTTAGTGTTGCTTTTTTGGCATTAATCCAATTTTTGATTGCTGCATTATTATTGTATTGTACAAAGGTTGCATCGATTAAAGAAAGGCCTCGATCTGTAATGTATCTAGCACCAATGGTTGTTCTATCGGAACCGATACGTTGCGTTAACCATGGGATGTGTATGTTGTTGACAGATGTTAATGCATTATTGCCACGTAATTGAGCCATCGTTTTTTCTACTTGAGAATATCCCCATGCGGCAAGTGGGTTAAGAAGAAAAATTGAGAGTAATCCAAAAAGAAAAGCTCCAAAACAGGCGGGCATGAGAAATTGCCATGCAGAAATACCGATTGCACGAGTCACAACAATTTCAAATGCCCGATTAAATGAGATCAGCGTTGCCATTGCGGAAAATAGTGCAATAAAGGGGATGATTTGTTGCATGATAAAAGGGATGCGCAAAAGTGAGATAAAAAATGCGTTTTTTGCTGTATAGTGAGGAAGGTAGGCCAGTCGGTTAGAGTTTTCTGTGAAATCGATTAAAAAAGCTATAATAAAAGTGCTTAAGAAAAAACAGCAAGTCATTTTGAAATAACGTATAAAAAAATACAGCCCAAGTGTCCATCCCATCATGATTGATCACTCGATGGATGTTGAGATTTTTTATTTTTAAGGTTTTTCATTATTATTCGAATAATTTCGATAGAATTTGTGAAGAAATCAATTTTACGATTTGTTAAGAGCATGAAAAAAACGATTACACTCACGACTACTGGAATCATATAAAGAAAAGGAATATACGCAAGATTATTTTTAGCTTTTTCAGCAAAAAAATAATTCATCCAATATACAAAAAAAGAAAAAGAAATAGCAGAAAAATTTGCAGATATACGTGCTTGGCGATATGAAGATGCATCTCCTACAGCTGCCATTGCAATCAATGCAAAAACAATTGGATAAAGCCATTCTGTAAATCTACGATGAAGTTCAGCTCTATATCGGAGTGGATTTTTCTGATAATAAGGGTCTCTTGGATCAGGATGTAGCAAGTAAGAAAGAGGCCTATCTTTAGGGTAAATAGTCATAGTTTTGTCGTTGGGGATGAACTCATCTAAATTAAAGATATAGGAGCTAAATTGAATGATAGAAGCTTTATCATTGTGATAATTGATTCTCTCTATTTCACCGTTATTGAGAAGTAAAAAGTTGCCGTTTTTATTACTAAGAATGGAGGCTTTTGTTGCATAATAAAAGATACTAATCTTAGGATCGCGCTGGTCAGCAATAAAAAGGCGGCTGATAGTTCCATTCGGATTTTGTTCACCAACTTCTATGTAAAGGTTATTCGTTAACTTTTGAAAGCTGCCTTCACGAATAAAAAGATTAATAAAATCAGAATGAGCGCTTGCTAGCATTTGTCGCATATTAAAACGTGCTTGAGGAGCAATAAAATTTACTATAGTAAATGATATACATGATGTAATGATAGCAAGAAAAAAAATTGGTTTCCAAACAGTACTGTTCGGTAGTCCAGAGGTACTGATAATCGCAAGCTCTGAATTTTGATTCATTGTTGAAAGGGTTGTTGTGACTGCAATTACCAGTGCAAATGGGATCACAAGAAAAATAACAGAGGGAACTAATGAAAGAGAAAAGTGTAAAACTGTTAGAAATGTTTGTCTGCTTGTTGTAAGAAAATCAATTCGTGCAAGAATTTGAACAGTCCAACTAATGGCTACTGCCACGATCATGACAGAACTAAATAGTATAAAAACACGCTTCAGGATGTATAACTCAATAATACGCATGGACTATAGGTAATATCCTCAATTAAAAAAACAATATTCTACACTGTTTTGAGTTCAAAAGTAGAATAAATTAAAAACTGCTTTCATACATGTGTGTATTTACACTAAAAAATAATAAAGGAGAGCCCCAGCGGATTATAATTCAGTTTGCCATATATTATATTGTATTTTCAAGTGTGATTAAAAAAAAGCCTTAAAAAAACTGTTTTATTAACTTTTAAGTGATTATTTTTTTCTTTAACGCTCATAAAGTAAAAGTTGGTGATAAAAACGGTCATAAAAAGAAGAAATTATTCCTATTTAAAACCACTTTTTGTATGGAAGTACGGTAAAAATTAATAAGGGCTAAAAGGTGGATATTCTTTTTTATCATATGGTACAGTCACAGTTGGAAGATGTTTTGCCAACACTTGTGGAACGAGCATTGGCACGGTTTGGTCAGGTAACAATACAATGTGTGAGTGAAGAACAGCGAGATGCTATAGATGCCCATTTATGGGTTTATGATGAGGCAGCATTTATTGGGCATGGAACTGAGTATCATCAATACCCCAATTTGCAGCCTGTATTTATTACCACAAGACAGGACAATCCTAATAATTCAAAGATACGTTTTTTAGTTGAAGGAGCAATATGTTCAGATATTAATGCATATCAACGGCTTGTGGTGATATTCGATGATCGAAATGATAAGCAATTAAGTTTGGTTCGTACTCAATGGAAAAATTATAAAATGAAAAATTATAATTTAACTTATTGGAAACAAGATGAAGAACGTTGTTGGAAAAAACAACAAGCTTGATATACATAACATCTGTTATTTTTATAAAGCTTTGGAAAAAATGATTCAAGATTCTTCATTACTGAAAAAGAAAGAGCAGTGTTGGTCTTTGTTATTATTTTTTGAAAAAATGGAATAAAGATATGATCTACAATCAAAGCATTTGAATGGAACAATAATGATAGTTGATCGAATTTTGCTTATTTCATGGTCTGTTATGTTAGCTTTTTTTTGTGTGTTATTGTTGGGTGAAACACATATTTTGTCACGATTTTTCTCTGTTACGTATATTAGCAGTATCGCGGATATTTTATTCTTTTTTTTGAGCACATTGTTTGCTGCACTTTTGTGGTTGAGTATACCTCAACCCATGTCTCTAAAAATGAGGCTGACAGCATTTTTGCTGCCAGCATTTATTTTATTTTTATTTATTGCATTTTAGTTAGATATTTCATCATCTGTAAATCCAACAAAGCAAATAAGCGAAATAAAGGAAGAAAGGAACAAATAATAGCCAATATAGGAGGCATCAAAATGTTGTACTAGATATTCCGCAATATACGGTGCAAGAGATGCTCCTACAATGCCAGATAAATTAAATGTTATAGAGGAGCCAGTATACCGGACATGTGTTGGGTACGGTGAGGCTAAAACAGCACCAAGAGGGCTATATACTATACCCATAATTGATAAACCTATAATAGACATTGCAAGGACTCCAGTGATGCCAGAGCTCAAAAAGTAAGGAATTATGAAAGAATAGAGACCAGTGATTATTGTAACCCCAATCATCAAAGTTCTTCGTCTAATACGATCGGCGAGTTTTCCGGTTATGATGGTAAAAATCGCACAAAAAATAGCACCTATCCCTTCTGCTTGAAGAGCCTTATCAAACGGCAATTTTAAATGGTTTGTTGCATAACTTAGCAAATATGCAGTGACAAGGTAAAATAAAATAAATGTTGTCATACCGGCAAATGTACCAAGAAATAAGGTGCGAGAATGCTTAAAAAAGACATCTATTATAGGTAAATTAACGCGTTCTTCTCGTATAATAGCTTTTTTAAATTCAGCGGTTTCATTTATTGAAAGACGAACCCATAATCCCACCATCATAAGAACAATTGAAAAAATAAAAGGTATACGCCATCCCCATGCTAAAAGTTCATCATGGCTGAGGAAGTATAGGAGACCTAAATACACTATAATAGATAAAAACAAGCCTATTGGAACGCCTAATTGAGGAAACATTGCGTACCAACCGCGCTTTTCTGGAGGAGCGTTTTCTGTTGCAAGAAGAACAGCACCACCCCATTCACCTCCTAATCCCACTCCTTGACCGATACGGCATAACGTTAAAAGAAAGGGAGCCCACCAACCAGCTGTTTCATAAGTAGGAAGAATACCAATTACAACTGTTGATATCCCCATTGTAAGAAGAGCTGCAATAAGGGTTTTCTTTCGTCCAATCTTGTCTCCAAAATGTCCAAAAATAATCGATCCAAGTGGGCGTGAGAAAAAAGCTGTTCCAAAGATCAAGAAAGATTGCAAAATAGCAAATTGATTATTTTGATCTGGAAAAAATAAATAGGGAAATATGAGAGCTGCCGCGGTCCCAAAAACATAAAAATCAAAATATTCAATTGTTGGACCAATAAGGCTTGCAAACAAAATTCGATAAGGAGAATTTTTTTTGTTTATGTCTTGTCTTTCTGAGTTTGTAGACATGAATATAATGTCCCTTTAAATGTATAACAAATCAAATTACGAAACTGACATCTTAACTATAAAAATTTCAGATTAGTGTCGAGTCAATATTATCATGTTTCCAACGCATTAAAGCAATTAATACAATATACTAAGCGCAGGTGATTATGTTATAGATGTTATAAGATTTGAATGCAAAAAAGATGCTATTTTAAATATAATAACAAAAAAAATAAATAAATAGCTTCTATAAAAATATTTTCTATAAAGGATAAAAAAAACGTATTTGATATAATATTATTTTCTTATTTAATACAAGATACTATGATATTAAAAGTTCTATACGTATAATTAAGATATCCTTAATTGTCTGTTTTTATATTTATGATTTACAGCATATATTGCAATTTGCACTATTTTTTTTATGCGACTTTTTTAAAAATAAATTTAAATACGCTAAATTTTTATTAAAAATGTGAAGTGATAAAGCATGGGCTTTGGGGTATTAATGATAGAAGGGGAAAAAGGTAGTTCATGCTTATAACATGATGATTTGCAATAAAACAGAGAATAGTATAACAATGGGGTGTCTCTTGGGGGTGGATATTATGAGTGCGAAATGTAAAATCTTTTTAAGTTTGGTTTATAGATGATATAAGTTGTCTTATAAGAGAAAAGAGCGAATGAATATAATACATATGATATTTTTTTAGAAATTCATGTAGAAATTAAATAACTAAACTTAAGATCGATGTATATATTTTATTTATCCTATTCGTATATTAAAAAAATACGATTTATGATTTATGATTTATGATTTATGATTTGGGATATCTTTGCTTTATGGAGATGGGGGTAATTGTCAAATTACAAAGATATTAATTGGAATGATTAAGAGCTCTCATCATTATACTTCCTTCATGTTAGTACGACAGAAAAGGCTATTTAGTTTCAAAGTAATCATTCGTGGTAGTCTCAAACGTTTAAGCATAAAGGGCATATAGCTACAGGCCATATAGATTTTAAGCTTGAGCAGACAGGAATAATCTTAGGTATTAATGGCTTAAGTGAATTCATCAGTGGAGAGTTTCATATTGGTGGTTTTGGTAGCTATGACCAAGCGCGTGTAATTCATGCACGAGGTGGTACAAGCGATGTGAAAAGCTATGGTGTAGGGGCTTATGCGACTTATTTTGATCAGAGTGGGTGGTATTTAGACAGCGTTTTTAAATATAATTATTTTAACAATGATCTACAGGCTGTTTCTACGAATGGTTCATCTATTAAAGGAGATTATAATCAGTGGGTATTTGGTACATCATTTGAAACAGGTTATCGCTTTAAGATGGCAGAGGGTAGTTGGATGCAGCCTTATGCTCAGTTAACGTGGCTACAAGCTGAAGGTAAGGAGATAAAGCTTTCTAATAAAATGTTGGGTGATATGAGCCGGTTAACTTCGCTACGTAGTGAGGTTGGATTTTCTATAGGCTATGAATTTAGCACAACTACTCCATCAATGGCTTATGTTACGGCAGCTTGGTTGCGTGAAAATATAGATAAAAATCATACGACGATTAATAAAGAGCATAAATTTATCACGGATTTATCTGGAAATGCGGGTAAATTAGGGATTGGTTTAAGTAGCTTTATCAATGATAAATTAATGTTTTATGTAGAAGCTAATTATTCGAAAGGCCATAAGATTAAGCAGTCACTGCAAGGTAGTTTGGGTATACGCTATAGTTTTTAGGTCTATGCTTTCTTTTTAAATTATAGCTGAGCATAGGGGATTTAAGAGTGTGATATCGGGATAGTCTTTTGTGGGATAGCCGTTTGATTTATGCGCTTATATCTTTTCTTTTGCCTTATTTATTAATCCATTTAAATTTGGGGAAAATTAATAAAAATAACATACATTACTGCTTTGAAACGCAATGGCCAGAAGTAATTTTTTAAATTTTAATAATGAGTTATGGGGGATTTTTAAAATTTTAGATTGACAATGGACTCTACAGAGCTAATTGCATTTTAGCTAGATATAAAGGGGAAAATTATAATTATGCAACATAAATGGAAGTTAAATTGTTGGGCTTTGATGCTCAGCACTTGTTTTGTGCAAGATGTAGTTGCAGATAATGCTCATACACAGCTTTTTTGCCAACCTTCAAGACATATCGCTTCTAAGAAAGAGTTTTATGATAAAAAAAGCTTGAAAACAATGCTAAGTGCAAATGCGAGCTCATCTAAAAGTAATAAGCTTATAGAGGCGGACGATGAATCGTGCTTTTTAAGAAAGTCTATCGAGGTCGCTACAAATAAAAATATTGAAACATTCTTCAGAAAAGGTAATGCTAAAGCACAGCTTAAAGATAATGTTCCCCATGATGTTGTGATTTATGGTCAAGTAGAAGACTTAACTATTAATAGTGAAGAAAAATCATTAGTACGCGCTGGTGCAACATTAAAAGGCACTACAATGGTGAGTAATTCCGGAGAGCTTCATCTTGATGCTGGAGATGATCATGATCGTACTTCAGTCGAAGAAGTTATTTTAAATGGGCAAAATACAAAACTGTATTCTATCACAGCCTTATCCGATGAAAAAGGTTCTTCCATAAAGAAATTAAGTGGTCAAGGTAGTGTTATTTTTTCATTTAATGGATCTGATCCATATTATTCTCAGCTTTATGTTAACAGTCTTTCAGGGAATTTACACTTCAGTTTCAACACAACTATTGCTCATGATCGTGGTGATTATCTTTTTATTAAGAAGGGTGAAGGTCATCACACAGTGAGTGTTACAGATTCTGGAGTTGAAATTACAGACGCTACTTCAAAACAGCGTGACTTAATTACTGATCAAAGCGGTGAAGCACATTTTATTTTAACAGATCTTACAGGTGAAAAAATTAATGCTATTGATGGTGGAGCTTATCTGTACAGTTTGAAAAATAGAGAAGATGAGAATGGAAAAACTTGGTTTTTATCTGCGGACCATATCAAACAGTCACAGTTTTTGCCTTCTACCTCTGTAAGTTCATCGTTTTTTGAGGATTTATTAACGACACCTTCCACGGATGCAGTATTGTCTACAGCGGTATCTCCTGGGATTATTTTTAATAATGAGCTTCAAGTCGTTCGTATGGGAAGAGGGTTTTTAGATAAAAGGAAAGAAAATACTCATCGTTTTGGTAAAGGCTTTCAGAATGAGAATGGGATAGATACTTCTTTGTGGACATCAGCCATTATGAGTAAACAGCATGTTGCTACAGGCCATACAAATTTTAAGCTTGAACAGACAGGTATAATATTGGGAGCTGATCAATTAAATGAATTGATGTATGGAAAGTTATATATTGGGGGTTTTGGCAGTTATGATCAAGCTCGTATTGCACATGCACGGGGTGGGGACAGCAATTTAGATACTTATAGTGTTGGAGCTTATGCGGCTTATTTTGACAATTACGGATGGTATATAGATGGTGTTTTAAAATTAAATCATTATCAAAATGGCTTGCAGGCTATTTCAACAAATGGTTCAGTTATTCAAGGAGATTATAACCAGTGGGCATTTGGTACATCATTTGAAACAGGTTACCGCTTTATGGCGGCTCAAAATAGCTGGATGCAGCCTTATGCTCAAATAGTAGGAGTACAGGTTGAAGGTAAAAAAATTAATCTTTCCAATGGAATGGTAGGTGATATAAGTCCATTTACTTCGTTTCATAGCGAAGTCGGGTTATTGGCTGGACATGAATTTATTGTTGGTACAGATATTCCGTTAACGGCTTATATCAGTGCGGCTTTTTTACGTGAAAATATCAATAATAATTACACGATTATTAATAGAAAGAATCAATTTATTACTGATTTATCTGGAAATGCAGGAAAGTTAGGAATTGGTTTGAATAGTTTTATAAATGATAAATTGACTCTTCATACAGAAGCTAATTATCTGAAAGGACAAAAAATTAAACAATCGCTTCAAGGAATTTTGGGTGTGCGCTATAGTTTTTAATTACGTTTTATTTTTTTAACTTGAGCATATAGCTTTTGCGGGCTAAAAGATAAGAATGCAATGCTTTTAAAAGTACATAGATGTAGAAGATAGTATCACATTTCCATTCTTTATCGGCAGTCTATTTCCTCATTTAATATTTTAATATTTGCAAATTATGCTTTGAATAGAAAGCATAATTTGCATTTTTATTTAATTTTATTTTTTGTGTTTAGGTTGCTAAATACATATTTTATATCTGCTGATTAAAGTTTATTACCTTTAGTAAAATCCATTATAAATAAACTTATATAACGGGACATAAATAAAACACATTATGAAAGAAACTAGTTGTATTACCTGTAGAGTTGCAGGATTCTTATCTTTATTAGCAATGGAGTGTGGATTATGCGGCGTGAATACAAATTAGGTTTTTCAATATTGATGTTTAGCAGTTGTTTAGTGCAAGGAACGGGTGCTGTTGAAAACGGTAATAAGCAACTAAAGAATATGTCGAATAATGGCTTGTTTCTTGAGGGTATAGTGGTGCCAGAGGGGTCAGCATTGATCAGTAAGATTTTTGGGAAGAATGTGAAGATTTCGAACGGTGCTGCTGAGATTGTTGAGGGAAATTCAATGGGAGCTTTTATTGAGGAGGGGGGTATTCAGGTGATTACACGTGGAGGATCTTCAGTAAATGCTGCCGTTCAAGGGGGATGGCAGTTCATCTTTGAGGAAAAAGGTGATAATAATTTAGATAAGTCTGTACGGAGAAGTAGCGCTTCTGAGGCTGAAATTTCTTCTAGTTCCAATGGAATTAGGGGGCAGCAGAATGTGTATGATGGTGGGCAATCTTGGTCTACGAAAATTAAGAAAGGAGGGGAACAAAACATTTATAAAGGTAATCGAAAAGAGGGTGGTTTTGCATCAGGGACTACGGTTTTTGGTGGTGGGAGGCAAAACGTTTTAGACGGGGGAGTAGCTAAAGATACTGTCTTGCAGAGTGGAGCTACGCAGGTAGTATATCCTGGGGGGGTAGTTAATGGTCTCACAATTGAAGGTGGTGCAAGCTCTTGGATGCATCAGGGTGCGAATTTATCTCATGGGACAATAACAGTTAAAGATGGTGGGCATCTATATTTGTATGCTGGAGATGATGCAAATCGCATTACAAAAGGACAGCTTTCTGTGGAGAGCCGGAGCGGTGAAGAATTATTTTTTGTCGGTGTGCAGGATAGTAAACATAAATCTTGGTTTAATATTGAAAATTTAAGTGGTAGTGAAGGACATGTAAGTTTTGGTTCTGTTCCGTACGATGAGCGGCATTTAATGCTTCGTGTTGAGAACCTTTCAGGTCGTTTGCACTTTCATTTAGACGTTAATATGAAAAATAATCAGCGTAGGAATTATTTATTAATTGGCAGTAATGGGAGTGGTAATCATACAATAAGCGTTGCCGATTCTGGTGTTGAACTTACAGAGTTACAGCATGATCTTATTTTAGTCACTGATAGAAGTAAAAATGGGGATGCTCGCTTTTCTCTAGAAAACTCTGTTGGTAAAGGAGCTACTTTCGTTGATGGTGGAGCTTATATGTATGGTTTGTATAGTAAAGATGAGAAGGTTAAAAGTGGAAAAGGGAGGGGGAGTCGATATAAAATTTGGTATTTGAGCAGAAATGGTGATACGTATCCTTTAGATTCTCGTTCTGAGGCCGTTAATACAGGAGAGAGGGCTATACCGGACTTTCTTTCTGGTGCAGATAAGGGTAAGAAAGCATCTTCTAAAAAAAAATCTCTCCAGACAGGGAATGGTTCTGGTGGTCATTATGGTAGCGAGCAAAAGCCTCGTGAACGTCCTCCACGTCATTTAAGAGCTGATCGTCCATCTTCTGTTTCTTCGGTAGTTCTTCCTCCGCAAGGTCAGATTGATGGAGTATCACATTTGGGTGGGTATTCTGGCCATTCTCCATCTTCTAATAGACAGCCACAGCATCCGTCTCCAGATTCTTCATCTTTGTCTGGTGAAGTTTCTAAGCGTCTAGAAGGCGGTGATCAGAAGCCTCATCCCCCAAAAGCAAAGGAGGAGATACAAGGCTCAGGTTTCTTAACAACTCCTTCCACAGATGCTGTGTTATCGATGTCTGTAAGTCCTGGCCTTATTTTTTATAATGAGTTGCAAGCTTTGCGTGTTGGAAGAGGAGTTTTAACTGGAAGCAAGAAAGACTCTGCTTTATGGGCGCAGGCGATTAAGCATAAAGGGCATATAGCTACAGGTCATATAGATTTTAAGCTTGAGCAGACAGGAATAGTCTTAGGTATTAATGGTTTAAGTGAATTCATCAGTGGAGAATTCTATATTGGTGGTTTTGGTAGCTATGACCAAGCGCGTGTAATTCATGCACGAGGTGGTACAAGTGATGTAAAAAGCTATGGTGTAGGGGCTTATGCGACTTATTTTGATCAGAGTGGGTGGTATTTAGACAGCGTTTTTAAATATAATTATTTTAACAATGATCTACAGGCTGTTTCTACGAATGGTTCATCTATTAAAGGAGATTATAATCAGTGGGTATTTGGTACATCATTTGAAACAGGTTATCGCTTTAAGATGGCAGAGGGTAGTTGGATGCAGCCTTATGCTCAGTTAACGTGGCTACAAGCTGAAGGTAAGGAGATAAAGCTTTCTAATAAAATGTTGGGTGATATGAGCCGGTTAACTTCGCTACGTAGTGAGGTTGGATTTTCTATAGGCTATGAATTTAGCACAACTACTCCATCAATGGCTTATGTTACGGCAGCTTGGTTGCGTGAAAATATAGATAAAAATCATACGACGATTAATAAAGAGCATAAATTTATCACGGATTTATCTGGAAATGCGGGTAAATTAGGGATTGGTTTAAGTAGCTTTATCAATGATAAATTAATGTTTTATGTAGAAGCTAATTATTCGAAAGGCCATAAGATTAAGCAGTCACTGCAAGGTAGTTTGGGTATACGCTATAGTTTTTAGGTCTATGCTTTCTTTTTAAATTATAGCTGAGCATAGGGGATTTAAGAGTGTGATATCGGGATAGTCTTTTGTGGGATAGCCGTTTGATTTATGCGCTTATATCTTTTCTTTTGTCTTATTTATTAAGACACTTAAATTTGGGAAAAATTAACAAAAATAATATACATCACTGCTTTGAAGAAAATAGAGTCAATGATATAGTTACGGTAGTGTCAATAATTATAGGTGTTTGGCGCTAAAGTTTTTTTTGTAATCTATTATACAATTTTAACATTGGCACGGATTTTTCATTTCAATCACTTGGCAAAGGACTTCTTGCTCTTTATAGAATAGCCAGAAATAATTATAAATAGAATAAAGGTAGTCAAATGGCTATAGAACGTACTTTTTCAATGATTAAACCAGATGCAACACGTCGTAATTTAACAGGAGAAATTACAAAAATGCTTGAGGATGCGGGACTGCGTGTTGTTGCATCTAAGCGTGTATGGATGAATGAACGTGAGGCTGAGAAGTTTTATGCTGTTCATCGAGACCGTCCATTTTTTAGTGAGTTGGTTCAGTTTATGGCTTCTGGCCCGACTATTGTACAAGTTTTAGAAGGCGAGAATGCAATAGCTAAAAACCGTGAAGTAATGGGCGATACAAATCCTATGAATGCAAAGGATGGCACAATTCGTAAAGTGCATGCTTTATCGATAGGTGAAAACTCTGTTCATGGTTCAGATAGTTCTGAAACTGCAAAAGAAGAAATTGCTTTTTGGTTTTCTGAGATGGAAATTGTTGGTTAATAAAAAGCAATTAGCAAAAAAGTCCCGCAATATAATAAATGTACTGTTCGGGATTTTTTTATTGAGTTACAAAATGCTTTGAAAAGTTATATGAATATATTTATGGGATAACGTGTTTCAAGCCTGCACGAAAGTAATCCCATCCTGTCCATAAGGTAAGAAGGGCTGCAATCCATAGCATAGTGATACCAAATTCTATTGTATAAGGAATAATTTTATTACCAGCTGGTCCTGCTAAAAGAAAGGTAATAGCCACCATTTGTACGAAAGTTTTCCATTTTGCAAGGCGGGAGACAGGGACGCTGACTTTTAATTCAGCTAAATATTCACGTAATCCTGATACAAGAATTTCTCTACAAAGAATAATAATAGCTGCCCATAGTGCCCATCCAGCAATAGTACTGTCTGCGGCAAGTAATAGCAAGCAGGCTGATACGAGAAGTTTATCTGCAATTGGATCTAACATGCGACCTATATTGGATGTTTGTTCCCAAATACGGGCAAGGTAACCATCAAAAAAATCAGTAATGGATGCGATTACAAAAATAGAAACAGCAATCCAGCGTGCAATATCACTTGATTGTAATCGCCCTTCTAAAAAAAAGCATGCAACAACCATTGGTACTGCAACAATTCGAGCATAGGTTAAAATATTAGGAAAAGAAAAAGTATGATTTTTCATAGAGCTATTTTCAACTTTTTGTGAAATACAATTTATTTTATAAACGTAACAATGCAAAGATTATGAAACAAGCCCTATTTTTCATTAAAATAGTTATGAATTTGTTGTGCTATTCTGGAAGAAATTCCTGTAACTTTCGTTAAATCTTCAATGGAAGCTCCTGCAACCATTTTAGCACTTCCAAAATGGTGAAGAAGTGCTTGCTTTCTTGTTGGGCCAATATTTTTTATTCCATTAAGTGGATTTTTAAAAGCTTCTTTTTTTCTTTTAGTTCTGTGTGTTCCAATTGCAAAACGATGAGCTTCATCGCGTAAACGTTGTAGGAAATACAAGACAGGATCACGTGGAGGAAGTTTAAAGGATGGTCTACCTTTTATAAAAAAACTTTCACATCCAGCTCTACGATTGGCACCTTTGGCTATTCCAACGATTGTGATAAAGCTATTTAGTTTTAATTCAGATAATACTGAATGCACGCTTTTTACTTGTCCTTCACCTCCGTCAATTAGCATGAGATCAGGCCAAATGGGAAATGAGTTATCACTATTATCTTTTATGTTGTTTTTTGTATTAGGCATGCCATGCTCTTTAATAAGACGGGAAAACCTTCGTTTAATGACTTCTTTCATCATGCCAAAATCATCTCCAGGTGTAATATCGATTGAGCGAATATTAAATTTGCGATATTGATTTTTTATAAATCCTGTTTGTCCTACAACAATCATTGCACCTACCGCGTTTGTACCCATAATATGAGAATTGTCATAAACTTCTATTCTATATGGAGTATGAGGTAATTGAAATATTTCGGCAATGCTTTTAAGCATTTTTTTATAGGTGGTTGTTTCAGCAAGTTTACGTTCAAGTGCTTCATAAGCATTGGTGTAGGCATGATTAACAAGAGCTTTACGTTCGCCTTGTTTGGGTAAAGATAGAAATATTTTGCGATTTGCTTTTAGGCTGAACGCTTCTGTAAGAAGTGTTTTTTCTTCAATTGCTTCAGATAAAAGGATAAGCTTTGGAATAGGTTTATTATCGTAAAATTGCGCAAGAAAACTCGTTAAAATTTCAGCGCTTGAAAAAGATGAATCTGCTTTAGGAAAATAGGCTCGATTTCCCCAATTTTGTTGCATACGAAAAAAGAATACTTGAATGCAGGTTATTCCTTCTTTCTGCGCAATTGCAAATACATCTGCTTCTTTCACTGTTTGAGGATTAATATCTTGGTGACTTTGTATGTGAGATAAAGCTGATAAGCGATCGCGATAGGTTGCTGCTTGTTCAAAATCAAGATTTTCTGCAGCTTTATTCATAGCTTGTACCATATCATTTTTAACTGATTGGCTTTTCCCTGAAAGAAAGGATTTAGCGTCTTTAACCAGCTCCATATAGTCACTGTTGTTAATTTGATGTGTGCAGGGTGCAGAGCAGCGCTTGATTTGATAAAGTAAACAAGGGCGGGTACGATTTTCAAGTACTGAATCAGTACAGGTTCGTAATAAAAAAGCTCTCTGTAAAACATTGATTGTCTGTGTGACTGCATTTGAAGAAGCAAAAGGACCAAAATAATGAGCTTTTCGTGATCGAGCACCACGATGTTTATAAAGTGCAGGTGTTTGATGATCATCCGTAATAATAATATAAGGAAAGCTTTTATCATCACGCATTAAGACATTAAAGCGTGGATGTAATTTTTTAATAAGGTTTGCTTCCAAAAGTAGTGCTTCTGTTTCTGTGTGGGTGATAACAAACTCCATATGATATGTTGCACGAATCATGCGGGTGATGCGGTTGTTATGTCCCTGTTCACGAGCATAGCTAGAAACGCGTTTTTTTATATTACGTGCTTTGCCAACATAGAGAACGTCGCCATTTTCATCACACATCCGATAAACTCCTGGTTTATGCGGAAGATGTTTAACAAATTCTTGTATTAGTTTAGAGCCTTTTAGTTTATTTTCATCTTTTCTTTGATTTGCATTATCCCATACAATATCAGCAAGAAAAGGCAGATCTTCTTTTTTAGGATAAACCATACTATTTTTAAAATCACTTAGTTGGTTACGAAGCATTTTGTGTTTTTCATATAAAGTGTCTTTTCCCTCAAATACTATTTTATGTGTTTATACTTTTTATAAAAAGTATAAATGTGGTTCTTTAAAGCATAATTTATGAGGCGTTCATCTTTGCTTTTAAGAGAGTGTTTTGTGTATCTTAAGCATAGATTCCTTTTTTAAATTTTCTAGTAATTTCCGGCAATGTTAACAGTTATAGGCATTCTTATACAATGCAATTTAAATTATAATGTACAATTCTTTGACTGCTTTAAAGAGTATTTTTTATGAAATTATAAAGATTTACATTAACGTGGCTCTTTTTATCTTTCTATTGTGATCTTGCTATGAGCGTGCATATTCTTTTATGCGGTTTTATCAATGATTCTTTAACAAATCTTTTTGGGAGTTAAGTCAATTCGTATAAGGTTTTACGATATTGAAAGCTAAGTAAAATATATATGATAAAAATCATTTTAATAGATTAAGTGCTATTATAGAATATTATGTTTGTTCTTAATGAATAAAGTGATATCTTTTTTTACATATCAAATGCGATCGTAAAATTAATACAATTTTTATATTATTAAGTAATTTGATTAAAGCACATCAACTGTAAAGAGACGTCCATTAACTCATAATATACATGTGCCCAATTTCCTTTGTTATGGGATAGAAGCATTGTTCTAAATACTTATAGTTTAGAGATAATTAGCTGTATACAATAGTTTTTCTAGATTGTGTGTAGATGGTATTTTAGAAGTTTAAATCTTTTTTTAATACAGATGTAGAACCAAGAAAACGTTTTAATTGATTAGTTTTTTTTAGAGAATTGTTATATAATCCATAAATGTACGCTATACGAAATGGGCAAGAGATGAAAATAGGTTTGCACTAAGATCGATCATTGAAGTAAGGGCGCAAGTTTTAATTTTTATATGCTTAAACACATACAGCAGTTATTATAATATAAAAAATACAGCTTTTAAAAGTTCATGTGATATATACGAGCTATAAGAGCATTCATTAACATGAAAAGCAAGGTATTGCAGTAATGTCAGAAATAAAGACTATGGTTACAGGTATTCCTGGTCTTTTCCTACAAGATGATGAAAAGTCATTTATCGTTGATCATAAGCCTTGGGCTTTTATTTTATTTGCACGTAATATTGGTGAAGCAGATGATGTTAAGGCGCTTACCGCCTCTTTACGTGATGTAAGTGAGCGTGATGATATCTTTATTTTTATTAATCAAGAAGGTGGGAAGGTGCAGCGTTTGCTTCCACCTTTAGTTTCTCGTTATAGGCTGAAGTTTTGGGGAGTTTTTATAAAAAAGATATAGAGAAGGATATTCGTGCTGCATGGATTATGTCTCGACTTCATGCTTTTGATTTAATGAAATTTGGCATAAATGCAAATTGTCTTCCTGTTTTAGATATTCCGATGCTAGCAGCGCATGATATTATTGGAATGCGTGCTTATGCAAAGGAACGCGAAACAGTTATAGCTTTAGGGCGTGCGGTTGCTAAGGGTCTTTTAGATGGAGGTGTTTTACCGGTGATGAAACATATTCTTGGACATGGTCAAGCGCTTTCTAATACTCATTGTGAGTTAGCGCATGTTGATGTATCGTTAAATATTTTAGAAAAATATGATTTTATTCCTTTTAAAAATTTGGCTGATTTACCTGCTGCTATGATTGCCTATATTGTCTATGAAGCAACTGATGATAAGGTTCCTGCAACGTTGTTTAAGATGGTTGTTGAAAATATTATTCGTAAAAATATAGGTTTTGATGGTCTTTTAATGTCAGATAATGTATTAATGAAAGCTTTCTCAGAGAGCGATCTTTCGGCAAGTTTTTCGGATTTAATGCGTAAAGTTTTTGTAGCAGGCTGTGATGTTGTTCTTCACTTTAATGGCAATTTGGATGAGATGTTTACTGTTGCACATGCAACTCTGTTTTTAGAAGGAAAAGCATTGGAACGTGCATATAATGCTTGCATTAGAGTTTCTAAATTAGATAATTCAGATGAGGTTGCTTTAAGAGAAGAGTTTTTAGATATTTTGGCTTTTGTGTAAATAAGTTGGTCATTATTGACTCATTTAAGTTTTAGGTTTTGGTTGTATTTTCTATATTTCTTGCAAAGTCAAATATGAGAAAATAAAATGTAAACGCATAGAGAGAGAGTAATGGGTAATATTTTTTCACCAACACATTTAGTTGTAATTTTATTGGTTATTCTTGTGCTTTTTGGGCGTGGTAAAGTTTCTGAATTAATGGGAGATGTTGCTAAGGGTATTAAAGCTTTCAAAAAGACCATGCAGGAGGAAGATGCTAGTACTGAAGGTAAGCTTGAAAGGGATGATTATTCAAAAGAAATTGATGTTAAATCTCAGCCATTATCGGAAAAGCGTGCAGTAACGCGTAAGAAAGGCTCTTCTTCTCCAGAATAGATGAGATACTTGCTAAATAAGGCATCTGAAGTAATAAAAATGCAATAAAGTGAGGAAATGGATATGAGCAATGTTTGGGATTGATGGATCAGAGTTTTTCGTAATCTTACTTGTTCTCATTGTTGTCGTTGGACCAAAAGATTTACCCAAGATGTTGAAAACAATGGCTAAGACGATAGCGTATGTCCGTTCAACAACAAATGAATTTCGCCATCAGTTTGATAATGCTATGAAACAAGTTGAGTTTGATGATTTGCAAAAGACATTGTCGGAGGGAAAAAATATTAATCCGTGCAAGGAATTAACGGAGGTTTTAAATCCAATTCACGGCGTAGTGGGAGATATGTACGACAGTTTGAATACAGACAAAATTAATCATAAGTTAGAAAAAGATACAGAAGCTTTGAGATATAATAAAAGACAAATCATTGAAGATTTTAAAGTATCTGTTGATTCTCATCAGTCTGGGAGATTTTCCATAACTTCTAAACGTAGAAAAAATACGTTATGAGCTCTGAAAAAGATGAAATTGATGCTAATATGGCACCGCTTTTAGAACACTTAATTGAGCTGCGTCAAAGAATTATTGCTGCTTTGATTGTGTTTTTTATAGCATTCATTTTATGCTTTTTTGTGAAGGATTATATCTTAAATTTTTTAATATGGCCTTATCAGTGGGCAATCAAAATATCGGGGGGTGATCCTGAAAGTGTTCGTTTGCAGTCAACACAAGTGTGGGAAACTTTTTTGACAAAAATGAATCTTTCTGCATTTGGAGCAGCTATTTTATCATTTCCCTATACGGCTTTTCAGTTGTATAGCTTTATTGCACCTGGGCTTTATAAAAAGGAGCGGATGGCGTTTATACCATTTCTTATTGGGGGCCCTGTTCTATTTTTTGTTGGGGGTATGTTTGTCTATACTCTTTTAGCACCTATAATACTTTGGTTTAGTCTTTCTCAACAATTTCTTCCAGGTGATCATTTTAAAATAGAATTTATAGTTCGTATTTCTGACTATTTAAGCTTTATGGCATCATTTATATTGATTTTTGGTTTGATTTTTCAACTTCCTCTTGTGACTAGTCTTTTAACTAAAGTTGGTCTTGTAACATCTCATATGTTGGTGTCTGTACGAAAGTGGGCTATTCTTATCTCCTTTATAGTTGCAGCAGTAGTAACTCCATCAGATTTAGTCACTATGTTTGCAGTTGCCTTACCAACGATAGTTCTGTATGAGATCTCAATTTTAATTGCTTGTTACATAGAAAATAGAAAAATTCCTGTTCATAAAAATTGATATTTTGTGTGATAGAGAATTAACAAACACGATATAAATGAGGAATTTTTATGCTTGATATTAAGTGGATTCGTGATAATCCAGAGAAATTAGATAAAGCACTGAAAAGCAGAGGTATGGAGCCGCAAGCTAACAAGTTAATACAATTTGATCTTGAGCGTCGGTCATATGTTTCTAAAGTGCAATTTGCGCAAGAGCGTCGTAACGCTGCTTCAAAGGAAATTGGACAGGCTTTTGCTGCAGGTGATACAAAAATGGCTGAAAGTCTTAGAGCTGAAGTTGAAGAAATTAAAGTTTTTCTTTCTTCTGCTACAGCGGAAGAAAAGCGGTTAACTAAGCGCCTTGAAGATGCTCTTTCTAGGCTTCCAAATATTCCGTTGGATGATGTTCCAGAAGGCGAGAATGAAAACGATAATGTTGTCGTTCGACATTTTGGTAAACCTCCGGTATTTAGTTTTACACCAAAGGAACATTTTGATCTTGGAAAAAATCTTAAGAAGATGGATTTTGAGCGAGCAAGTCGTTTGTCAGGAGCGCGATTCACAATTCTTTCAGGTGCATTGGCTTTGCTGGAACGTGCATTAGGTCAATTTATGCTTGATTTACATGTTGATGAGCACGGTTATACAGAGGTTACAGTGCCTTTTCTTGTCCGTGATGAAATTGTCTATGGAGCAGCGCAGTTGCCTAAATTTGCTGATGATCTCTTTCGGACAACAGATGGTCGATGGTTGATTTCTACAGGAGAAGTTCCATTAACTAATTTAGTAAACAATGAAATTCTTGACGTATCAGAGTTGCCATTGCGTTTTTCTTCATTAACACCTTGTTTTCGGTTAGAGGCAGGGGCAGCAGGTCGTGATACACACGGTATGCTGCGTCAACACCAGTTTTGGAAAGTTGAAATGGTATCTATTACCACTGAAGAACAGTCTTTAATTGAGCTGGAGCGTATGACAGAGTGTGCAGAAGATGTATTGAAACGGCTTAATTTACCTTTTCGTACGGTGGTTCTTTCAACCGGTGATATGGGATTTGCTGCACGTAAAACTTACGATATTGAGGTTTGGCTTCCTGGTCAGGGTCGTTATCGTGAAATTTCCAGTTGTTCAGTTTGTGGAGATTTTCAAGGAAGACGCATGAATGCTCGGTATCGTAAAAAAGGTGATAAAACATTACATTTCGTTCATAGTCTTAATGGTTCTGGTACAGCGGTTGGTCGTTGTTTAATCGCTGTTTTAGAAAATTATCAGCAAGCTGATGGATCAATCATTGTTCCAGATGTTTTACAACCCTATATGAAGGGCATGCGTTGTATTACTGCTTAATTTTGTAAAAGAATAGATATGCATTTATTGGAGAGATGTAAGCATAGAGCTGTAGGTTTTTGCTATTTTTAAAAAATCGTGTGAGTCTGTATAACGGGATAGTGATTTCATTTAACTTCGAATAATATTATGGAGCAGAAGAGTATTTTACAATTTCGTGAGGAGTTGGCGGGTCTTGTGCTGAAAATGCGCAGTAGGGGAGTCGACGATATTCGTTTTTTTGCAGCGTTTGAAAAAATTCCGCGTCAACAATTTGTTCCTTCTGCTTGGCTTAATAGTGCTTATGATAACAAAGTTATTCCAATTGAGTGTGGTGAATATATTGAGCGTTTAGAAGAACAGCTTATGATTCTTTCCGCATTATCATTAAAAAAACAGCATCGTGTCTTAGAGATTGGTACAGGATCTGGTTTTTGTACTGCTATTATGGCGTGTTTGAGTGATCGTGTGATAACAGTTGATCGTTATAAAACACTTGTTGATTTGGCGCGTAGAAAATTTCAAACCTTGGGGATTGAAAATATTGTTGTAGATCAAATTGATGGAAGCCAGACTATTTCAGGTTTTGGATTATTTGATCGCATTCTTATTTGGCCGTCGCGCTCTGATGAGCCGAAAAAAGCTTTGGAACTTTTAAGTGAAAATGGGATTCTGATTCAGGCTATAGGACCGGATGAAGGAGTACAAGTGATTACACGTTATGTAAAAATTGGCAGCGAACTTCAATATTCAAAATTGTTTCAAGTACGTTATCAACCCTTCATTAAAGGCATTGCAAAAGTGCTTTGATTTTTAGGTTAAGGCATTGAACAAAATGTTTTATCCTTTTTATCGGGTGGGTAATATTAATTTTATTGGAATGATATTTACGAGTAGAATTTTAACTCTTAGGTAATACTAACAAGCTTTAATGAAGTGAATTGAGTGTTGGTAAGTGAGCAAAACTATGTACTTAAAAGTTTTGGGTAATATTTTCAAATATAACTTTCTGGGAATAATTTTAGGGACTTTAATGTTCGTTCTTGTAGGATGTAGTTCCGGTACGCAGCGTTTCTCTAATATATTTTCTAACAGCCAAATTTCTGCTCAATCAAACTCTTCGATTACACCTTCTAATATGCAAACGCTATCATATAACGATGTGATACAAACTGCTGAGTTGCCTCCTGTCGAGTTGAGGCACAATCAACAGTATAATAATGTTCCATATGATTCTTCAAGACAAGATAGGATATCTTCTCCTGATGGGCGAGTTATGGGAGATCCGCCCCGCAATCTTGGAACGCTATCTCGTTCCCAGATGAGGGATTCTTCTGTTGTTCGACAAGGCTCTTATATTGTACAGAGTGGGGATACATTAGTAAGTATTGCACGACAAATAGGCGTTAGTGTTGATGCGATAAAATTAGCGAATGGCATCAGAGGCAGCTTCATTCATGTTGGTCAAGTACTTATCGTTCCAGATAAAAATGTAGGAAATACTCAAAATAATAGTTTTTTTGCATCGACAACAGAGTCTCCATTTCCATCTCAGGCTGCGTTTTCTATGAAACATAGAAAGGATTCATCTGTATATAAAGTTCCTGAAACAGTTGTACCTTCTGCAAAAATTAATAAGTTAAATATTGAAAAAAGTTCTTCTAGAGGGACAGTAAATCATGAAGTTCATTCATCCAGCAGAATGACTAATGCAGATAATAATGTACTTACTCCGCAGGCTACAGGAATTTCAAAAATGCGTTGGCCAGTACGAGGGCGCTTATTAAGCAGATTTGGCCAAAAAAAGGGAACAGCAACTAATCGGGGAGTAGATATTGCTGTACCTGAAGGCTCATCTGTAAAGGCGGCAGAAAATGGTGTTGTTATTTATGCGAGTGATGGTTTAAAAGAGCTCGGTAATGTTGTTATGATTCGACATGAAAACGATGTTGTTACTATTTATGGACATAACAGTAGGCTTGTTGTTGATAGGGGGCAAAGAATACGGCGTGGGGATGAAATTGCTAAGTCTGGGATTTCAGGGGTTGTCAAAACTCCGCGTGTTTATTTTGAGGTACGTAAAAATTCCAGACCTGTTGATCCTATAGAATATTTAGAAAAATAACTCAATAATAGCTTTATCAAAAGGGTATACAATTTTCATGCATATTATAATAAAAACAAACAATATAATTCAGTTTATATTGTTTGATATAGAAGTTTGATCAATTTTATGAGAACAGTGTTTTGACTAAGGTATAAATAATGTGGAATAGTTTTGTATCATTATTTATATAGAAAAAGAAAAATAAATCTGTTCTTTAGAAATTTTTGCCCGTTGCCTTTTGTCTTCTAAGGATTTATTGCTTTTATAAGGTTGTGACTACGTTATGTAGTTATTGTTATGTTATGATACTTCTAAGCAAAGCTTTTTTCTTTTGAGTCAAAAGTGTATTTTAGTAGAGTGGGAAATACCTCAAATTTAAACCTATAGGAGATAAAAATGTTTATTACCAACGCTTATGCTCAAGTTGCAGGCGGTGTTTCCAACGGGGGATCACTTGTTACATTTGTTCCTTTTATTTTAATTTTTGTAATTATGTATTTTTTTATTATTCGTCCACAACGTGTGCAAATGAAAAAGAGACAGGAAATGCTCAATGCTGTGCGTCGTGGTGATACGATTGTAACGGGTGGGGGTATTGTTGGTAAGGTTACGAAAGTTTATGACGAAAGTGGTGAATTAGAGGTTGATATTGGAGAGGGTATACATATTCGTGTTATCCGTTCTACATTGGCTGATGTCCGTGTTAAAGGGAAACCAGTTTCGGAAAAAAAATTAAAATCTAATGCTAAAATAAAATAATCTCAAAAATTTACAATTAAAGTGAAGGGAGATGCGGGTGAATCTGAAGAGCAAAAACTGCGCTCAAGAAAGATAAATCTTCAAGTATTATAGAGAAGTTTATTGGATGTTTTGCAAATGTGCTAGTTTGTAAGGCGAGTTTGTTTATATAACAAGATATGTTTATTATAAGTGTTGATTATGGATATGTGGTGGCTTTTGTATATAAAAGCCATTTTTTCAGGTGAGTGGTGTTATATAATTTATAATAGTGTTATAACTTGTTGTTTATTTCTGTAGAGTTTCTTTATTTTAAGATCCTTGAGCAGTTTTTGACACTAAAATGTTACTCTTTACGGTAACGGTCATTCTTTTTTTTGTGAGTGTAGTATTGGGTAAATTATCCTTTTTAGTAGAATTATATATTTTTGGAAGAACGTGATATTTTATCATGTTTTGTTATAGAATTTCATTATATTGTCTGAAGTTTTTTATACATTGCTTTTTCTATTATTAGGGCATGATCTTTTACGTGAAAGGTTTTGTATAAATGTTGCTATATTGGTTAATATCAATATATTAATTAATTGTTTTTGTTGACCCTTTTTTGATTTTCAGGGGAAGATAAGCAAAACGCAATTGGTTTTTAAAAATAAAGGACACTTCATTATGTTTCATGCGATTCAAATCCGTGAGGCTCATTTCCCAGGACGTGCGCCCATTGATGCTTATGGAAACGGTGGTTTTCGTTTTGCTGATATGTCTCATAAAGGTTCTATTATTTGTTTACCATCAGGGATTTACGGTATTAATATGGAAAGTCCTATTCCCTCTAAAGAGGATATATTTCGCGTTTTAGAAGAAGCAGATGAGATTGAAGTTTTTTTAATAGGTACAGGAGTTGAACTATTGCAGTTACCTGAAAAATTACGAATACTTTTACGAGAAAAGCATATTTCATCAGATACAATGAGCACGGGAGCAGCGGTGCGTACATTTAATGTTTTGTTAGCTGAGGATCGTGCAGT
Source organism: Bartonella eidoli (assembly GCF_036576145.1). NCBI lineage: Bacteria > Pseudomonadati > Pseudomonadota > Alphaproteobacteria > Hyphomicrobiales > Bartonellaceae > Bartonella > Bartonella eidoli. The sequence goes on from NZ_JBAFWX010000006.1 coordinate 92,930, forward strand.
TGCTGCTTTATTATTTGCTGTAGCATGATTCATTCTCTTCCTTATTGTTTAAATGTTTTACGTGCTACAGATCGCGATCGCTATATATCAGTTTTATTTGCGCCCAAAGAAAAACGTAGAGCATTAGCTGCCCTTTATGCTTTTAACGCAGAGATTACCCGTGTTCGTGAAAGTGTTCATGATCCGTTTATTGGAGAGCTCAGATTGCGATGGTGGTATGATGCTATTGCTAATGGCGAAATGCATAATAGTACGAGTAATCCGATATTAAATGATTTATTTACAGCAATTACCTCTTTCAATTTACCTAAGACAGCTCTTTTACATTATTGTGACGCTCAGATTTTAGATATTTATCACAACCCGATAGCAACCATTGATGATCTCAAATCCTATTTTGTTAAAACGGCTAGTATAATTTTGCAACTTTCTTGTCAAATCTTAGATTCTAATGCGGCACAAAATTTTACAGATGCATGTAAACATGGTGGAATTGCTCAGGGATTAAGTGGTGTGTTACGCCTTGTGTCATTTATGCGCCCACGATATCAGTACTATTTTCCTATTGATATGTTAAAAGCATTAGGAGTGGATAGAGAAGAGTTAGAGTTTAATCGTGTTAACAGAGAGAAAAAACGTTGCATCATTGAAGCTATGGTGGCGTTATCGCGTGATCATTATATCAAGTTTTATAATCATTCTATTGCTTTACCTAAAACAGTGAGAACAGCATTCCTTCCATTGGTAATTATGCCGGCATCACTTGAAAAAGCAATAGAGTTAGGGGAAAAAGTTTTTCAGGAAAACGCAACTTTACCATTGCTTTATCGCTATTGGTTGATAACAAAAGCAGCGATGACCAAGAACTTTCCAAAATGTTATAAGGAAAAAAGAGAGTATCTTTAGAAATAGAGAAACTAATAAAATATGGATATATTTTTACATTAAGGTGGAAGGAATGTTATAATTCCAAAAATATTTACGTATTCATTTATTTTTTCTATTATGGATTAAGAGTAATATTACATTTATCCAATATTTTTGAATATATTCGTCGTAATTATTATTCAATAAGAAAGATATTTCTATTCTGATTTATAATAAAATTTTATAGACGGGGGGAAGTATTATCGTGAATTATCGGTGATAGTGTCCTTGTTACAAAGCAATATTGAGAAATTACTTTCAAAATTTTATGCACGATTTTAAAAGAATTTGCAAAACATCTAATATTTATATAGATAACATAAATATTAGTTATCTTTTCCATCGACAGAAATAATTTTTTATTACGACTTTTGTAGCAAGGAAACACTCATCACAACTCAATTAAGCAGATACCCTTTCAGCTTTTACTGAAATGCATTGAAGATTTTATCATAATTAGAGTTATTAATTTTTAAAGGATATTCTTTATTAGCAAATTTTAACATCTCTAACCTAATATCTTCTCTTATCAGTAAATCTAAATTGTTTCGAATGTCATGAGAAAGAGCGAGGGCAGTTATATCTTGAGGTCTGGTTACTGTCTTTACTTGATAAATAATGCGTCTTGTTGCATCTGGACTTTTGATTATACCGTAGTGACCTTTGGGTCCAGAAAATAATGCTTTAACTCCTTCAGTACCAAAAATTTCAAATGAATCTTGACGTCGAAGAGCTTGAGTTGTTTGTTTAGTTAAACTAAGTTCGTGAGCAAGAGAAGCAAGACTTTTTCCCTCAGAGAGCTTTTTAAAGGAAGCTTCAGCTTTTTCATCAAGAAGTCGTTGGATTTCTTCACTTTTCCACTGAGAAAGGACATCTTGCTCAGCTTCTTGGAAGGTTTTGTAACGAGATGGGATAATTTTATCTACCTTATACCAAAGATATCCACCTTCTTGAACAGGGAGCGGATCAAGAGCTGTTCCTTCATTTGTTTGATAGATAGAGCTTAATAAAGTATCTTTTTGGGGTAAATTTGTAAGTACTGTACCTTCAATTGTCTTTCCTGTTTTATCAATAGTAATTGTTTGCAGAGACAGTTTATATTGGTCAGCAATTTCTCTAAATGAATATCCTTCAAAACGAGCATTTTCAATTTTTGTATAATTATTACGTATATCATCTGCCGCACGTTTTTGAGCAAGTGTTTGACGAATATCATTCTTTACCTTTTCAAAGGGCGTGAGACTTGAAGGTACAATATGCGTAACTCGAATAATTACTGGTCCCTGTAAGTCATTGATTACGGCACTGATTTGTCCCTCCTTAAGTTCAAAAACCTCAGATGCTAAGTGATTAGGAAGTTCATTTTCTGCTAAAGGGCCTTTTTTAATTTCGTTTAGAGTTTTGTTTTCAGCTTTAATTAAGTCATCAAAACTTAATCCGTCAGCAATTTTTTTTGCAGCTTTATCGGCAGCCTCACGTGTAGGGAAGCGTAATTCCTCTATTGTACGTTTTTCAGGGATAATAAAGCGTGAAGAATTTTTTGTATAATAAGCTTTAACCTCATCCATTGAAATATCTTCTGGCTTTAAAAGTTCAGACAGTTTCATAGATAGTAAAGAGACAGTACGATATTCTGGGGTGCTGAAATTACTCTTATGGGCTTCAAACCATTTTTTTAATATTGTTTGATTGGGATCAGCAGTTATTTCTTTCCCTTTTATATCTATCACGAGATAATCTGCTGCACGAGTTTCTTCATGATAAAGAGAAAATGCTTTATAAAAGGTGTCCGGAGCTTTCATACCAGATAATGAAGCTGAAATAAGCTGGTTACGTTTTTTATCTTTAGTGTAATAATCAAGAAAACCATTTTCGCTGATACGTAATTGTTGCAGATAATTAAGAAACAAATCTTGATTAAAGATTCCATTTATTTGGAACATATTCTCAGAACTAATGCTATGAGCTATAGCATTTTTTGAAAGATTAATTTTCATTTTTCGTGCTTGTTCATCAAACAATACATTCTGTTGTATCTGATTAAAAACCACAGCAGGTATTTTGTATTTCTGTATTTCATTTGGTGTAAACATGCGTCCAATATGAGAAGAAAGCGCTAAGCGTGAGCTTTGATCATTGAGTGCAAGGTAATAATCATCGACGGTTATCTTAGACTTTCCAGAAGTTACAAGATCTCTTCCACTCTGTGTGTGTAATTGCGGTATACCCCATAAAAGGACGAAGCATAAGAGCAAAACTGCAAGAAAAAATCTAGCAATCCAAGAATTTGTAGCATTTCTTATGACGTCAAGCATCGTTCAATCCTGTTCTTTACAATAAAGATGCATAAGATGCAAGAAAGATGCATAAGATGCAAGCCTTAAAGGCTTGCTTTCGTTTTTTATTTGATATCTAAAGGTAGAAACGTATTGTAATGCCTTTGGGGATAAAAGTATGTATGCAAATATTAAGCCTTTGATTGCTGGAAATTGGAAAATGAATGGATCCGTTGAATCTTTACGGGAGTTACGTGCCATTGCTGCTGGCATTAGTGCTGATTTAAGTTGTTTATTAGATGGACTTGTTTGTGTTCCAGCAACGCTTTTATCACGTGCTTTTGAGATACTGGGAAAAGAAAACCTTCTTTTAGGTGGACAAAATTGTCACTTTGATGATAGTGGTCCTTATACTGGTGATATTTCTTCTTTTATGCTTAAAGAGGCAGGAGCAAGTCACGTCATTGTTGGGCACTCAGAGCGTCGCATAATTTATCATGAAAGTAATGAAATTGTTTGTGCTAAAGTGCAAGCGGCATGGCGAGCAGATCTTATAGCGCTTATTTGTATTGGTGAAACATTGGAGGACCGTAGAAATAATAAAGTATTAGATGTTCTTGCTCAGCAGCTTGAAGAATCCTTACCGGATGGTTCTACGGCACAGAACATCATTATTGCTTATGAACCTGTATGGGCTATAGGTACAGGAAATGCAGCGACTTCGTCGGATATTTCAGAAGTACATAATTTTATTCGTCAAAAGGTGTGCTCTCGCTTTGGTAATGATGGACGCAATATCCGCTTACTTTATGGCGGGTCAGTTAAGGTTTCTAATGCATTTGAGATTTTGAGTACCACTAATGTTAATGGTGCTTTAATAGGAGCAGCAAGCTTAAAAGCAACTGATTTTTTAACTATTTGTAATATTTATCGTAAATTATATTGAAGAATATTGGTTTCTCCTTGGATTCTACGTAATTTATGTGTAAATAGCCATAAAAATTATTTTAAAAGAGCAGAGTTTATGCAAACAGTACTCATCGTTATTCATTTTTTGGTTGTTATTGCTTTAGTTGGTGTTGTCTTGATCCAGCCCTCAGAGGGAGGTGGACTTGGTGTTAGTAGTGGTTCAGGACTTATGAGAACTCGTGGTACTAAAAATGCATTGACGCGTTTAACAGCTATTCTAGCCTTTTGTTTTTTTGCGATATCCATTGGGCTTATAGTCGTTGGGAATTTATCGAACTCCGACTCTGATATTCTCAAACGTATCAATTCAGAGCAAAGTAAAGGAACTTCAAAGAGTATACCATCATTGGATGATGGGGTTCAACCTTCTATTCTTGAACAGCTAGGCGGTACGGATCCTGAGCAAGAGCAAAGCAAGTCTGCGATTCCTGTTATTGAAAACCCTGTTCCTTCACTTCTTGAAAGTCCAGTTTCTGATAATAATACAAAGCCATCATTGGGAAATGGAGCTCAGCCTTCTATTATTGAGCAAAAGGGTAGCACGGTTTCTACTCAAAAACAAAATAATCTTGCAGCTCCTACTGCTGAAAATCCTGTTTCTCCAACGACTGAAAGTCCGATTTCTGATGGTAATACAGAATAGTTTTTTATCTTTTAAAAGATAAAATTTTTAAAAAGGTGATTTGTCACCTTTTTTATTTTTGCGAAGATTTTCTTTTTTTTTTATATTTTTTGCTGGAAAAATTATTACAAACTGCTTATCACCATAAGCCCATGGCACATTATGTTTTTATTACCGGTGGTGTAGTTTCCTCTCTTGGGAAAGGCATTACAGCAGCAGCGTTAGCTGCATTATTGCAGGCTCGTGGGTATCGTGTACGACTCCGCAAGCTTGATCCTTATTTAAATGTTGATCCAGGTACGATGTCTCCTTATCAACATGGCGAGGTGTTCGTAACCGATGATGGTGCTGAAACGGATTTGGACCTGGGTCATTACGAGCGCTTTACGGGCTGTTCAGCAAACAGCCAAGATAATATTACAACAGGGCGTATTTATCGTAATATCATTGAACGAGAACGACGTGGTGATTATTTGGGGAAAACCGTTCAGGTTATTCCTCATGTTACGGATGAGATTAAGCAATTCATTACTACAGGAAATGAAGAGTTTGATTTTGTTTTATGTGAAATAGGTGGAACGGTTGGTGATATTGAAGCAATGCCTTTCCTTGAAGCGATTCGTCAGCTTCAAAATGAGTTACCAATAAAAAGTGTTGTTTATATACATCTTACATTGATGCCTTATATTTCTTCAGCTGGTGAATTAAAAACTAAGCCGACACAGCATTCAGTAAAAGAGCTGCAGTCAATTGGTATTGCTCCCGATATTTTGTTGGTGCGTGTGGATCGACCTATACCAAAAACAGAGCGAGACAAATTATCACTTTTTTGTAATGTTCGTCCAAGCGCAGTGATTCAAGCATTGGATATGCCCACAATTTATGATGTTCCTATGGCGTATCATAAGGAGGGTTTAGATTCAGAAGTTCTTGCTGCATTTGGTATCGATCCAGCGCCAAAGCCTAAAATGGATCGTTGGAAAGATATTGCACATCGAATTCATCATCCTGAAGGAGAAGTGGTGATCGCAGTTGTTGGAAAATATACGGGTTTAAAAGACGCGTATAAATCACTTATTGAAGCGATTGCGCATGGTGGGTTAGCCAATAAAGTGAAAGTTAGTATTGAATGGATTGATGCGGAGCATTTGGAAAAGGAAGATCCTACACTTTATTTACGAAAAGTTCATGGGATTTTAGTTCCTGGTGCTTTTGGGGCGCGTGGTGCAGAAGGTAAAATTCAGGCAATACAATTTGCACGGGAACGTAAAGTTCCGTTTTTTGGTATTTGTTTTGGAATGCAGTTAGCTTGTATAGAGGTTGCACGTAATGTGGCATATATAGCAAATGCTTCATCAAGTGAATTTTGTGAGGTAAAATATCCAATTGTAGGTTTAATGACAGAGTGGGTCAAGGGAGATGTTCTTGAAAAACGTACAAAATATGAAGACCTCGGTGGAACAATGCGTCTTGGTTCTTTTGCTGCTGAGTTAAAAGAGGGCAGTCATATTGCTAAGATTTATGGAAGGACAAAAATTTGTGAACGGCATCGTCATCGTTATGAGGTAAATATTGATTATAAAGACGCATTGGAAAAATGTGGCTTGATTTTTTCAGGTCTATCTCCAGATGGTATTTTGCCAGAAACGATAGAATATGAAAATCATCCATGGTTTATTGGTGTACAATATCATCCAGAGTTAAAATCACGTCCATTTGATCCACATCCGCTTTTTTCTTCTTTTATTAAAGCTACTATAGAGCAGAGTAGGTTAGTTTAGTTTATTAATTGGGTTATTTTTTTGAGGGGCATAATGTTTAAACCAAATAGTATTGTAAAAGTTGGGAATACTGTTTTTGCGAATGAAGCGCCTCTTTCATTGATTGCAGGCCCATGTCAGATAGAAAGTCGGGATCATACTTTTGAAATGGCTGGTCGGATTAAGGAGATTGCAGATCAAGTAGGTATTGGGTTTGTTTACAAATCTAGTTATGATAAAGCCAATAGAACGTCTCTTAGTGCGGCTCGCGGTGTTGGTATTGAAAAGGCAATGGCTATTTTTTCTGATTTGAAGAAGGAATTTGGTTGTCCGATATTAACTGATGTGCATACAGAAGAGCAATGCACAGTTGTTGCTTCAACGGTGGATATTTTGCAAATACCTGCTTTTTTATGTCGTCAAACAGATCTTTTGGTTGCTGCTGCTAAAACAGGGTGTGTTGTTAATATTAAAAAAGGTCAATTTTTGGCTCCATGGGATATGGAAAATGTTTTGAAGAAGGTTACTCGAAGTGGTAATCTTAACGTTATGCTTTGTGAGCGTGGTACCTCATTTGGTTACAATCGGCTTATTTCTGATATGCGTTCGTTGCCTATCCTGCGTTCATTAGGAGCTCCTGTTATTTTTGATGCAACGCACTCTGTTCAGGAACCGGGGGGGAAAGGAGATTCATCTGGTGGACAACGCCAATTTGTTGAGGTTTTAGCGCGTGCTGCTTGTGCTGTTGGGGTTGCTGGTATTTTTTTAGAAACGCATCAAGATCCAGATAATGCACCTTCTGATGGGCCTAATATGGTCAAAATTGATAATTTACTGAGATTGCTTGAGACTTTAATAGAGTTTGATTCTGTGTCAAAAAAGCAAATGGATAATACAATGGCAGAGGGTGTTTCATCATGATGGAGTTAAAGCTTTTTATTAAATAAGGAAAATCATATGACTGTGATCGTCGATATTATTGGGCGTGAAGTAATCGATAGCCGAGGTAATCCAACAGTAGAGGTTGATGTTCATTTGGAGAATGGAGCTTTTGGTCGTGCTATTGTTCCTTCAGGGGCTTCAACCGGACGGTATGAAGCTGTCGAACTCCGTGACGGTGGTATGCGCTATCACGGTAAAGGGGTTGAAAAAGCGGTTGCGGCGGTAAATGGGGAAATTTTTGAAGAACTTAATGGGCGAGATGCAAGAAATCAATTGGCGATTGATAAAGCAATGATAGCCTTAGATGGAACACCAAATAAAGAGCGTCTTGGTGCTAATGCTATTCTTGGCGTCTCGTTGGCTGTTGCAAAAGCTTCAGCTGAATCAGTGCATTTGCCCTTATATCGCTATATTGGTGGTATACAAGCGCATATTCTTCCAACGCCAATGATGAATATCATTAATGGTGGTGCGCACGCCGATAATTCAATTGATTTTCAAGAATTTATGATCATCCCTGTCGGAGCTCCTACGTTTAAGGAGGCAGTTCGGTATGGTTCGGAAGTTTTTCATACATTGAAAAAACGTTTAAAAGATGCGGGTTATAATACCAATGTTGGTGATGAGGGTGGTTTTGCACCTCAATTTAAAAATGCTGAGCAAGCCATTGATTTTATTATAGAATCTATAATAGCATGTGGGTATAAGCCGGGTGAACAAATTGCTATTGGTCTAGATTGTGCGTCAACCGAATTTTATAAAAACGGTTTATATGTTTATAAAGGCGAAGGAAAGTCTCGTAATACTCAAGAGCAAGTAGATTATTTGTCTTCGCTTGTTCAAACTTATCCAATTATTACGATTGAAGATGGGATGGCTGAGGATGATTGGGAAGGTTGGAAATTACTTACCGATTCAATTCATAAAAAGTGTCAGCTTGTTGGTGATGATTTGTTCGTAACAAATTCAGCTCGTTTGTGTGATGGTATAAAAATGGGGGTTGCGAATTCTATTCTTATTAAAGTTAACCAGATAGGTACATTGAGTGAAACACTTGATGCTGTAGAAGTTGCGCATAAAGCTGGTTATCGTGCTATTATATCTCACCGTTCAGGTGAAACGGAGGATTCTTTCATTGCTGATCTTTCTGTTGCGACAAATTGCGGACAAATAAAAACTGGTTCACTTGCGCGTTCGGATAGATTATCGAAATATAATCAGCTTATTCGCATTGAAGAAATGTTAGGGCCTCAAGCGTTTTATGCTGGTAACTTTCGTTTTTGATGGATATAAGAATAATATTAATTTTTTATCTGTAACGATTTTGAATTAGTGATTATGGTGGGGTATTAAGTAAAATAATAAGCTTTTTAAATTGGACATTAGGCTGTGGCTTTTGTGATATTCTATAATGGTTTTTTAGGCGGTGGACATGAAGGGCGTGATTATTAGTAAAGATGAAGGGATTTATCTTGTTTCAGGTGATGATGGTAAACGCTATCAATTTGCGACTTGGGATTGGTTAGGAAAAAAAACACCTCAAATTGGTGATAGTGTTGATTTCATATATGAAGACGGTGTTGTTAGTTCAGTTTTTCCAATATTGAAACAAAGCTCAGGGCCATCGAGAGTAATGCTTGCTCTTATTTGTTGGTTTGCTGGTATATTTGGAGTTCACCGTTTTATGGTTGGTAAAATTAAAACTGGTATTGTAATGCTACTTTTATCTTTAACAATTTTCGGGTTAATTATTACTGGGGTTTGGGCGATTATTGATTTTATACTTATTGTTGCTGGAAAATTTTCAGATAAAAATGGGAATGGAATTACAGACTGGTAAATTAATCTAAGTTTAAAGAAGCGTATTAAATAAGGGTTGGTCAATGAGGGAATGTATTCTGGTAATAAAGTATTAATAGAAAATATGCATTGTTTAAAAAATATTAGAAAAAGACAGTGTGCTATTTTATGTGGACAAAGCAGAAACGCAGATCAACTAAAATTCGCTTTGTATTGCCGCTTATGACGGTGGGGGTTTTGAGTTATTTTAGTTATCATGTTTATCATGGTGAATACGGACTTTATTCTCTCAGTAAAGTTAATCAGCATATTGCCGAGTTGAAAGAGGAGCTTCATAGTATAGAAGTTGAGCGGGCGTTTATTGAAAAGCGCATCTCTCTTTTGCGTGATGGGTATATTGAAAAGGATATGCTGGATGAGTATGTTCGGAGGAATTTAAATTTTTCTAAGCCAAACGAATTGACAATTTTAAATTCTTTTGACGATATTTAAAACTAATAAAAGGCCGTTTTTTTAATAATTTCTTATGATATCATGAGAGATGATTGATAGTGCTTGTAACTTTTGTTCGTAAAGGTTATTCCTGGCTAATCATAAAAGGGAGTTTAATATGGCAGAAAAGCTTAAAAAAAATTCTGCATCGATAGCGCATTCCGCATTATCAAATACAACAAGAATAGCACAAGCAGCTAATTTGACTAAAGAAGAGGAAATTGATGCTTACCGCAAAATGCTCTTGATTCGTCGTTTTGAAGAAAAGGCGGGACAACTTTATGGCATGGGTCTTATTGGTGGGTTTTGTCATCTCTATATCGGGCAGGAAGCTGTTGTCGTTGGGACATTGAACGCAATAAAAGAAGGTGATCAGGTTATCACATCCTACCGTGATCATGGTCATATGTTAGCGGTTGGTATGAGCCCACGTGGGGTAATGGCAGAGTTAACAGGGCGTCGAGGAGGCTTTTCTAAAGGAAAGGGAGGCTCAATGCATATGTTCTCTAAAGAGAAACAATTTTATGGTGGGCATGGTATCGTTGGCGCTCAGGTTCCAATTGGCTCAGGTTTAGCATTTTCAAATCAGTATCTCGGTAAGGATAATGTGACATTAGTCTATTTTGGTGATGGTGCTGCAAATCAGGGGCAAGTTTACGAAAGTTTTAACATGGCTTCGCTTTGGAAGCTTCCTTGTATTTATATTATCGAAAATAACCAATATGCTATGGGCACATCAGTCGTGCGTGCATCTGCAGAGACAGATTTTTCTCGTCGTGGTCTTTCCTTTGAAATTCCAGGTATTGTCGTTGATGGAATGGATGTGCGAGCGGTAAAAGGAGCTGCTGATGAAGCAGTTTCTTGGACACGTTCAGGTAAAGGGCCAATTATTCTTGATATGCAGACTTATCGTTATCGAGGACATTCCATGTCTGATCCGGCAAAATATCGATCAAAGGAAGAAGTTCAGACAATGAAAGAGGCACATGATCCGATAGATCAGGTGAAGAATCGGATTCTTGGAGAAGGTTGGGTTAGCGAAGATGATTTAAAATCTATTGACAAGGAGGTGCGTGCGATTGTTTCTGATGCAGCAGACTTTGCACAAAGTGATCAAGAGCCAGATGTTTCTGAACTTTATACCGATATTTTAGTTTGATGCGAGGGGAGCAAGTATGTCTATTAATATTTTGATGCCGGCGCTTTCGCCAACGATGGAAGAAGGTACATTATCTAAATGGATTAAAAAAGAAGGCGATAAAGTTAGCTCTGGTGACGTAATTGCTGAAATAGAGACTGATAAGGCGATGATGGAAGTAGAAGCTGTTGATGAAGGTATTCTTGGTAAGATTATTGTGCCTGAAGGTTCTGAAAAAGTGAAGGTTAATAGTGTTATTGCGGTGTTATTGGAGGAAGATGAAAGTCTTGAAAATATTGTGCAGCCTTCTGATACTTTTGATTTTCATCACAAGCGCGAAGACAAGATATCTTCCTCTATTTCTTCTTCAATGTCGGAGCCTTCTATTGCTGGTGATGTTGTTCATGATTTTGATATTCCGGTGGGAACTAAAATGGTTACAATGACAGTGCGTGAAGCTCTCAATCAGGCTATGGCTGAAGAGATGCAACGTGATGAAATGGTCTTTCTATTGGGGGAAGAAGTCGCTGAATATCAAGGTGCATATAAAGTTAGCCAAGGCTTGTTGGAAAAATTCGGTGCACGGCGCGTTATTGACACACCGATAACAGAACACGGTTTTGCAGGATTAGCTGTTGGTGCTGCATTTGGAGGGTTGCGTCCCATTGTTGAGTTTATGACATTTAATTTTGCTATGCAAGCAATGGATCAAATTATAAACTCTGCAGCAAAGACTCGTTATATGTCTGGTGGACAAATGTCTGCTCCTATGGTTTTTCGTGGTCCTAACGGTGCGGCTGCACGCGTTGCTGCTCAGCACTCTCAGTGCTACGCTGCGTGGTATGGTCATATACCAGGGCTGAAAGTGGTGATGCCGTATAACGCTGCAGACGCAAAAGGTTTGTTAAAGGCTGCTATTCGTGATGATAATCCTGTTATTTTCCTTGAAAACGAGATTTTGTATGGCCATCAGTTTGATGTTCCTCAAATAGATGATTTTGTTTTACCTATCGGTAAGGCGCGTATTCATAAAGCTGGTCAAGATGCTACAATTGTTGCATGTGGAATTGGGATGCATTATGCGGTTCAAGCGTTACCAGAAATGGAAAAGCTTGGTATTGATGTTGAGTTGATTGATTTACGAACTATTCGTCCAATGGATATTCCGACAATTCTTTCTTCAGTCAAAAAAACAGGGCGTTTGGTGACAGTTGAAGAGGGGTATCCTCAGTCATCTGTTGGGACTGAAATAGCGACGCGAGTCATGCAGCAGGCTTTTGATTATCTTGATGCGCCAGTCGCTACAATCGCTAGTAAAGATGTTCCAATGCCTTATGCTGCTAATCTTGAGAAATTGGCTTTGCCTAGTGTTTCTGAGATTATTGAAGCTGTTAAGGCTGTGACCTATAAAGCGTAACGGAGGAAAGCACAATGCCTATTAAGATTACAATGCCTGCGCTTTCTCCTACTATGGAAGAAGGTAGTTTGTCGAAATGGAACATAAAGGAAGGAGACAAAGTTTCTCCAGGGGATGTTCTTGCTGAAATTGAAACAGATAAGGCAACAATGGAAGTTGAAGCTGTTGATGAGGGAACGGTTGCTAAAATTATTGTTCCTGCGGGAACACAGGGGGTTAAAGTCAATTCTTTAATAGCTATTTTAGCAGAAGAGGGAGAAGATTTAGCTAAAGCTGCGGAAGTTGTAAAAAAAGATTCTGCATCCTCAAAAATTAAAGAATCAGAAAACATGAAACACGCGGATTCAAAATTGGCACAGGAAACCAATTTATCACAAAATAAGGAATTAGTACAGAAAGATAAAAAAGATACACGCTTTTTTGCTTCTCCTTTAGCGCGGCGATTAGCGGCTCAGGCGGGTCTTAATTTATCCCTTATTTCTGGTAGTGGTCCACATGGACGTATTATAAAGCGTGATGTAGAAAAAGCTATGAACAACGGTATTTTAGGAGGAACTTATTCACAAAAAGTTGAAAAATCAACAGCTGCAGATACCTCTGATGGATATATATTAAAGCTTTTCAAAGAGAATGAATATACGCTTGTGCCTCATAATAATATGCGTAAAACGATTGCTAAACGTCTGGTTGAATCAAAGCAAAAAATTCCGCATTTTTATGTCACTGTAGATTGTGAGCTTAATGCATTATTAGAATTGCGTGCGCAATTGAATGCTGCTGTTCCAACAGTTAAGACTCAGGAAGGATTTAAACCTGCTTATAAGATTTCGGTTAATGATATGGTTATTAAGGCTGTAGCTCTTTCGTTAACAGCTGTGCCTGACGCTAATGTATCCTGGCTTGAAGAAGGGGTGCTTCATCATAAACACTGTGATATTGGGGTTGCTGTTTCTATTCCAGATGGATTAATTACACCAATTATTTTTCATGCAGAAGAAAAGTCTTTATCAGTTATTTCCAATGAAATGAAGTGTCTTATAAGTCGTGCACGTGAACGTAAATTAAAAATGGAGGAATATCAGGGGGGAACAACGGCTGTATCAAATATGGGGATGTACGGCGTTAAAAATTTTTCTGCTATTCTTAATCCACCACATGCAACAATTTTTGCGATTGGTGCTGGTGAAAAACGTGCGGTTGTTAAGGATGGTGCATTAACAGTAGGTACTGTCATGTCGGTAACAATTTCTGTTGATCATCGTGTTGTTGATGGTGCATTGGCGGCTGAATTAGCTCAGACATTTAAAAAGATGATTGAAAATCCATTAGCAATGTTGGTTTGAGCTGTTTTAAAATGCTTCACGTAATTATGTGTAATAGTGATATGTTAATATGATAAAAGCGAGTTTAAAGAGTTTAGATGGTGGTGTTTCTGCTCTTTTATTTTAAGTGTGCTGGATGTCGAAGGAGTGTGAAAGAGTTTTGCTATATCGATTTAAAGTCAAAGAATGCATATCCGTTTTGCGTGTGTCTATGGAGGAATCACTGTGGTAAATCTTTATGATGTAATTGTAATTGGCTCTGGGCCTGGCGGATATGTCTCTGCAATTCGTGCAGCGCAGTGTGGTTTTAAGACTGCAATTGTTGAGCGCGAACATTTGGGTGGAATTTGTTTGAATTGGGGTTGTATTCCAACCAAAGCGCTTTTGCGTTCGGCGGAAATGAAGAGTTTTGCTGAACATGCGAAAGATTATGGATTAAACTTGAATGGTTCGGTTGAGGCTAATATTAAAGATGTTGTAGCACGTTCACGTGGAATATCCGCGCGTTTAAATGCTGGTGTTGGGTTTCTTATGAAGAAAAACAAAATTGATGTTATTTGGGGAGAAGCAAAGATCACTAAGGGAGCTACAGGTAATCATTCTGTAGAAATTATGGTTTCTTCATCGTCTAAACCAATCATGCATCCACAAAATCCAGTGCCTAAAGAGACGTTAGGAGAGGGCATTTATCAAGCAAAGCATGTAATTGTTGCAACTGGTGCACGCCCTCGTTCTCTTCCTGGTATTGAACCAGATGGAAAGCTCATTTGGACCTATTTTGATGCTATGATCCCAAGTGTAATGCCAAAATCACTTTTGGTCATGGGTTCTGGTGCAATCGGCATTGAATTTGCTTCTTTTTATCATGATATGGGAGCCAAGGTAACTGTTGTTGAGATGATGCCTTACATTATGCCAGTCGAAGATGTTGAAATTTCCAAATTTTCTCGTAAGCAATTAGAGAAAAAAGGTATTCGTATTTTGACTGAAGCAAAAGTAATGAAGGTTGAAAAATCTTCTGATTCTGTCACTGCATATGTTGATGTTAAGGGGCAGACAGAAACGATCGTATCTGATCGATTGATTTCAGCTGTTGGGGTTCAGGGTAATATTGAAAATCTTGGGTTAGAAGCATTAGGTATACAAACTAATCGGGGGTGTATTGCAACCGATGAATGGAGTTGGACAGGCGTGGAAGGTATTTATGCTATTGGTGATGTGGCAGGTCCTCCTATGTTAGCTCATAAAGCCGAAGAAGAAGGTGTGATATGTATTGAACATCTTGCGGGTTTGACGAGTGCTCATCCACTTGATAAAAGAAAAATTCCAGGGTGCACATACTGCACACCGCAAGTTGCGTCTGTAGGACTTTCAGAGGCAGCAGCAAAAGATGCTGGTTATGATGTGCGTGTTGGTCGTTATTCTTTTTCAGCTAATGGTAAGGCTATTGCTTTAGGTGAAGACCAGGGATTAGTCAAAACTATTTTTGATAAAAAAACAGGGCAGCTTCTTGGTGCACATATGGTAGGTGCAGAAGTGACAGAATTGATTCAAGGTTTTGTTATTGCTATGAATCTTGAAACAACCGAGGAAGAATTGATGCGTACCGTCTTTCCACATCCAACATTGTCGGAAATGATGAAAGAAAGTGTATTGGATGCTTATGATCAGGTTTTAAATGCTTGACGGCTGGATTGCATGAAAAGCTTTGTATTTTGTGATTTCATTGGCGTTCCATATATACGGATCAGAGGCTTAAATGGTTACGGTTGTTGATAGAGTTACAAACAGACGCTTGCGTCACCCTGAAAAGGCGCATCGTCCGGATACAGATATTCAGAAAAAGCCGGATTGGATTCGTGTAAAAGCGCCAACGTCACAGGTATATAAGGAAACGCACAATATTGTACGTATCAATAAACTAGTGACCGTATGTGAGGAAGCGGGTTGCCCAAATATCGGTGAATGTTGGAGCCAGAGGCATGCCAGTTTTATGATTTTGGGTGAAATATGTACCAGAGCTTGCGCTTTTTGCAATGTTGCAACAGGTATCCCGCTTGCAGTTGATGATGAAGAGCCAGAGCGTGTGGCAGATGCTGTTGCGCAGATGAGATTAAAACATGTTGTGATTACGTCTGTTGATCGCGATGATCTTACTGATGGGGGAGCGCAGCATTTTGCGAAAGTTATTTATGCAATTCGTAAAAAGGCACCTACGACAACAATAGAAGTTCTTACCCCTGATTTTCGTCATAAAGATGGTGCGTTAGAAATTGTTGTTGCTGCAAAGCCTGATGTTTTTAACCATAACCTGGAAACAGTTCCATCTAAATATTTGAAGGTTCGTCCAGGGGCGCGCTATTTTCATTCAATTCGGTTATTACAACGCGTTAAAGAGCTTGACCCAACAATCTTTACAAAATCAGGAATTATGGTGGGTCTCGGAGAAGAGCGGAATGAAATTCTTCAATTAATGGATGATTTACGCTCTGCTGATGTTGATTTTATGACAATTGGACAGTATTTGCAGCCTACACGCAAGCATCATCCGGTTATTCGTTTTGTGTCTCCTGAAGAATTTGAATCTTTCGCCAAAATTGGTAAAGTAAAGGGCTTTTTGCATATGGCTTCTAATCCTCTGACGCGTTCATCTCATCATGCAGGGGATGACTTCAAAATTTTGCAAAAAGCGCGTGATGAAAAATTTGCTTTACAGAGATAACCATGCCGACTTTCTCAACACATCGGCAGATTGCCCATAGCGCCCATGAAATGTTTGATCTTGTTGCAGATATTGAACGCTATCCCGAATTTTTACCGATGTGTGAAGCTTTAACGGTGCGTTTTCGGAAAAAGTGTGAAGAAAAATCATTGCTTCTCGCTGATATGACAGTTGGATATAAAGTTATTCGAGAAACTTTTACAACTCAAGTAGTTCTTCAGCCCAAGGAAAATCTCATAGAGGTTCAATATATTGATGGTCCATTCAAATACCTTGAAAATCGTTGGATGTTTCACCACACTGAAGATAAAAATGCGTGTGATGTAGAATTTTTTATTGATTATGAATTCAAAAGCAAAATGCTTGGATTATTGATGGGGTCAATGTTTGATATTGCTTTTCGTAAATTTACTGACGCTTTTGAAATGCGTGCTCATCAAATTTATGGTTATCCAATAGTGTAATGTCTTCGGGTTAATATTGTTATATGAATAAAAGCATCCATAGTCTGTATAATTATATCTCACTATTTATCCTGCTAAAACACCAAGATTGATTCCTATCCAAAATATTAGGCATATTTGTCGTTACTGTATATGTGACACAGTGATGAGTTGACAAAACAACAATTTCTTTTTGTAATCTTGTATTAAAGTACTAGTTTATTATGCACTACTTATGTTGTTATTCACATAAAAGTTATGAATTGTATTTTTGTTGAATAATGAAAATCTATAAAGATTTTTATAAATTGCTGATATTTCTTAATTTATTTACCAAGAAACGTAAAAAAGTTCATTATCTCTTGAGCACTTAGCTTATGTATTATTTTGTGTTTTAATATGGAGATTATTGTAAATTCAGTTATCTATTTCATTGTTTTTGTATGCGAAATATATAAAAAATTAAAGAGAAAAAAATGATTATTTGCAGCTTGTTAATGATCATATGATTGATAAGTAAAGATGATCAAACTAATAATCAAGGTGATTAAAAATTAAATACATCTTAGTTGTTTGTAATTCTGCAAAGTCATTTATTTTTATACAGTATGTAAAACTTCTTCCTAAAAGTTTATTTGTTCTTTTAAAATTAGAGTTTGGAGGAAAAAAGTTGCTACTTTTGACATTCAGCTAAAACACATTAATCTTACTCCCCTAAAATACCTGGAAAGGGTGTTTGTGAGTTTGGCTTTTTGCTCATGAAACCTTTACAGGGAAGAGAATTCGCCCTTAAAATAGGGTTTGTAGATAAAGAAAAATTAAAACAGCAAACTCCTATTTACTTGATTGTAGAATATAATCATAAAATGATTCAGAGAGAACACTTAACGATAAGTTGATATTGGATTTTTTAGATGTGCTGATATTAGTTTTCTTAAGAGTTTTATGATGCAAGATGAAGAAGAAATAGAATCAGACTAGTATAATGATAAAGGTCATATTGCTTGCCTACATTTAGAATATTATTGCAGATTATAAAACTGAAAAGCTAAGAACTTACAATCCAATAAATTCGTTTGTAATACTAATAAACATTTCTGAGAAATTATTTAATTGTGATTTCTTTATAAATTAAAGGCAAATTTGAATTATAAGATTATGAGTTGAAATGAGGTTTGAAAATTGGATAAAAGGGATTTACTGAAGAGATGTTAGGATCATTTTTAAAGCATTTTCAACAGTTGCATAGCGAATAGCATTGCGTTCAAAATTTTTGAAGCGCATTTCTGTGTGCAGGCTTTCATAGTTTTTGCGAGCGACGGCAAAATGGACAAGCCCCACAGGCTTATCAGGACATGCTCCTTTCGGTCCTGCAATTCCTGTTACAGCAATTGCAATTTGAGCTTGTGAATATTTTAATCCACCCTCAGCCATTGCAATAGCAACTTCTCTTGAGACTGCACCATATATCTTTATAAGTTCAGCACACACACCAACAAGACGTGTTTTAGATTCATTAGAATACACAACAAATCCACAATCAAGTACATCTGATGATCCTGAAATACCAGTAAGGTTTGCAGCGATAAGTCCTCCTGTACATGATTCGACAGTTGTTAAAAGCAAGCCTTTTTGGCGACAAGCCTTAAGAACTGCATGTGCTTGTTGTTCACAAAAATGCATCATGTAAGAATTTCTCCTGGATAAAGAACGCTAGCAGATGCGAGAGCAGCAATGCCTTCTTCACGACCAATGAATCCAAGTTTTTCATTTGTTGTTGCTTTAATGGACACTCGATCAGATGAAACTGTGAGTATAGTCATGAGGTTTGTTACCATTGCATGGCGATATGGGACAATTTTAGGGTTTTCAGCTATCAGTGTGATATCAACATTGACAATACGACCACCTGCTTTCTTAATAATATTAATGGCATGACGCAGAAAAATTTCTGATGATGTATTTTTCCATTGAATATCAGAAGGAGGGAAGTGTGTGCCAATATCTCCAGCACCTTGAGTAGCGAGCAGAGCATCTGTGAGTGCGTGGAAAGCAACGTCGGCATCCGAATGCCCACTTAATTTTTTGTGAAAAGGAATTTTTATACCACATAATGTAATGAAAGTTCCTTCCTCGAAAGAATGAACATCATAGCCATTTCCAATGCGGATATCGGGAGACATTTGTAATTTCCTTTGTAGATATGAATATGCAATATCAAAATCTTCGTTCCATGTAATTTTTATATTATTAGGATCTCCAGGAATAGTACGCATAGGAATACCAAACCATTCAGCAACTGCTGAATCATCAGTAAATTCTTTATTGCAGGTTTGTTTTGCTTTTTCATGTGCGGTTAAGATACGCTCAAATGGGAAACATTGCGGAGTTTGTACACCATAAAGATTAGTTCGTGGAATTGTTTCTAAGACATGATGCTTTTCACTTATGCGTTTTATGGTATCAGAAATTGGAAGAACGGGAAGGATACCTTCTTGAAAATTTATGGTTGAATGAATTTTTTCAAGAAGTTTATTTTCAATAAAAGGGCGTACACCATCATGAATATGAACATATGTAGGGTTTATATTTTTTAATGCTTGAAGTCCACATAAAGTAGACATTTGACGTGATGCACCTCCCTCAACGATGATAAGATGCTCTTTAAAATCAGCGATGGCTTGTTCGCAAATTTTATAATCCTCTGGATGAATGACTAGAACAATTGTCTTAATTGCAGGATGTTGTAAAAAACATCGTACAGTATGACAAATGATAGGTTCTTTTCCTAAAAGTCTATATTGTTTTGGAATTTTTTGTAAACGTCCTGCTCTTTTACCGCGCCCAGCGGCTAATATTATAGCTGCAATAGAAATATTTAATCTCCTTTATAATATTTTAGCTGGTTATTCAGTTTTCAATTGACTTTGAACAGATGGTCTTTGCAAATCTGCAATAGATGTAACCGATAATACATCAAGAAAAGCATTTAGCGCTTTTTTTAGCGTGGTACTTAGATTGCAGAAATTGACTAACGGACAATCAGGTTCTGCAGTATCAAAACATTCTGCCATAGAAAAGTTATCTTCTGTTACTTTAACAACATCTGCTACTGAAATTTCTGTTGCAGGTTTTGCCAGCTTCACACCTCCGTTACGCCCTCGTACTGTCTGTATAAAGCCAGCTTCAATAAGGGGAGGAAGAATTTTAAATAAAAAAAGTTCAGAAATAGCATATGCTTTAGCAATTTCTGGAATACGATTCAGAGAATCTTGATTATCCGCACAGTACATCAACATCCGTAGGGCATAATTAGTCTGTTTGGTTAATCGCATTTGACCTCCTTTATAACTACTAAATGCACTTTACTTTGAATACTCTAAAAATAGAAAAAAATTCCTATTTGTCATTAGCTGTACTTAAATATGAAGGTATTGGTATTGTCAATTTTTATCATAAGAGATTATATGGGAACAATAAAGTAATATAAATAATGCAAGCTGATTATGGATGCGACATCTGCGATGAATTTCCAAGACATAACTCAAGATACTCATAGGGATGAGCAATATAGTTTAAGCAAGATGTATACATTGTTAGGTATTACAATTATTGCTTTAGCTTTGCTAACAGCTGCTGTTTCATTTATTATCCTTATTGGATTAACTCCTGTTATTCCCAGTAGGGTTGTAACACTGATCCTTATCGGGGTTAATAGTGTTTGGGTTTTAGGTCTTGTAATAATTGTCTTTTACGAGATGATCCCCATTATTCGTGCATGGCGATCAAAACGTGCTGGGGCACGCCTGCATGTTCGTCTTATTTCATTGTTTGCTCTTGTTGCAACAGTTCCCACTGTTGTTGTCGCTGTCGTGTCTGGTCCTGCCCTCAATGTAGGGCTTGATCGGTGGTTTGATACAACAACACGACAAATTGTGGGATCTTCGATTAATTTGGCGAATGCTTATGCAGATGAAATGCTTCAAAACCTAAAAAATTTATCTTATGCTATGGCATTTGCACTTGATAATAAAAAACTTTTAGAGCGCAATTTGGCAGAATATCGGGTGCAACTAACACGTCACGCTGCAGGGCGCAATCTTCGTGGTGCATTTCTATTAAGTTCGAGTGGAACTGTTTTTATATCAAGCGATCTTGGTGATGAAAATGAGCTGCCAATTCCACCCCCCAGTCTTATTGAGCGAGCAACCAATACGAGTCCTTTTTCTTTTCAGCCGGGAATTCATGATTATTTTGGTGTAATTTTAAAATTTACAAATATACCAAACACATTCTTGTATTTGGTACGTGATGTTGACAAAGATGTGTTATCTGCTTTGAGGTTAACAGAAATCAATACAGATCATTATAATGATTTAAATGCGAATCGTTTACCAACTCAAATTGCATTTGGTATGCTTTATTTATGCCTCTTTTTTAGTTTATTCTTATCGGCTATTTGGTCTGGTATTGCAGTTGCTGATCGTTTGGTGCGTCCTATTCGCCTCCTCATTAGTGCGGCCGATGATGTTGCTTCCGGGAATATGGAAGTTTTTGTGCCGGTTCGTGTGCGGGATGGCGATATCGGACAATTATCAAAAACTTTTAATTATATGGTAAGTGAACTGAAAAGTCGGCGTAATGAGTTGATTGCAGTTCGCGATCAAATTGATGAAAGGCGACGTTTTTCTGAAGCAGTTTTATCTGGTGTTACGGCCGGTGTCGCTGGAATTGATGATAATGGCGATATTACAATTATCAATCGATCTATTGAATCTATGTTTGGCATTTCTTCTAAACAGGTTATCGGATATAATCTTTTATCGTTAAGTACTGAAATTTGGCAAGTTTTCAAATTTGCACGTTCTTTAGGCCGTAAAAATCATAGAGAGCAAGTAACTTTAAGTGTTGCTGGGCAAGAGCGTTTTTGTAATGTGCAAATTACAATGGAAGAGGATGATGGGCAGGGGCAATCCTGGGTTTTAACGATTGATGATATTACTGATCTTGTTGAAGCGCAGCGTTCATCAGCTTGGGCGGATATTGCGCGTCGTATTGCACACGAAATTAAAAACCCCCTTACACCCATTCAATTATCTGCTGAACGTATTCGCAAACGTTACAACAAGTTCATTATACAAGATCGGGAAGTTTTTGAACGATGTATTGATACAATTATTAGACAAGTTGGGGACATCGGGCGCATGGTGGATGAATTTTCTTCTTTTGCACGTATGCCTAAACCACGAATGCGTACTTTAGATATACGAGAATTACTCCGTGAAGCATGTTTCTTGATAGAAGTTGCCCGACATGATATTTACTTTGAGCAAGATTTAGGAAATGTGCCACTTGTGGGTGCATTTGACAATCGTCTCATTGTGCAAGCTTTTTGCAATGTTATCAAAAATGCGAGTGAGTCTATTGATTCGATAGCGCGAGAGGAAAACATTAGTGGTCATATTCTTATATGTTCTTATCATCGAGAAGGATTCTTGATTGTGGATGTTATTGATAACGGGAAAGGGCTTCCTAAAGAGCAAAGGCAAAAAATATTAGAACCTTATATAACAACGCGAGAAAAAGGGACGGGGCTGGGATTAGCTATTGTGCGAAAAGTCATTGAAGATCATGGTGGTTATATGGAATTACATGACGCACCGAAGGATTTTTATGGAGGTCGTGGTGCAATGATCCGTTTGATATTTTTAGCGGATGGAACTGTGCAAGATGGTATTGCACAAGCCACAGGTTATAAAATAGGGGAATAAGATGGTATCAGATATCTTAATTGTTGATGATGAAGCGGATATTCGTGAGCTTGTGGCAGGTATTTTAGATGATGAAGGCTATGAAACACGTGTTGCATGTAATTCAGATGAAGCACTAGCTCAAATTAGTGAGCGTATCCCAAAGCTCATTTTTTTAGATGTTTGGCTACAAGGAAGCAGCCTTGATGGTCTAGCGTTGTTGGATGAAATTAAAACGCGCTATCCTTCTCTTCCAGTGGTTATGATTTCTGGTCATGGTAATATTGAAACGGCTGTTTCCGCTATAAAACGAGGAGCATATGATTTCATTGAAAAACCTTTTAAAGTTGATCGACTTTTATTGGTTGCCGAACGAACTCTTGAAAATTCAAAATTAAAACGTGAGCTTTTAGAATTACGCAAGCGTTCAAATGAGACACCAGAGTTACTTGGAACATCATCTGTTATGAGACATTTACGTCAAATCATAGAAAAAGTAGCTCCTACAAATAGCCGCATTATGATTACAGGCCCTTCAGGTGCAGGAAAGGAAACTGTAGCTCGTGCTATTCATACTCTTTCAGCACGTTCCAGTGGGCCATTTGTTGCAATAAATGCAGCAACAATTACTCCAGAGAGGATGGAGGTTGAATTATTTGGTAATGAAATGGAAGGAGGAGAGCGTCAAATTGGTGCATTAGAGGAAGCTCATGGAGGAACATTATATCTTGATGAGGTCGCTGATATGTCACGTGAAACTCAAAGTAAAATTCTTCGAGTTTTGACAGGACAGGCTTTCGAGAGGGTGGGCGGTACAAAGCGTGTTAAAGTGGATGTTCGTGTTATTTCTTCAACAGCACAAAATCTTGAGAATCTCATTGCTGAGGGATTATTTAGAGAAGATCTTTTTCATCGTCTTTCAGTTGTTCCTGTTTCTGTCCCGCCGCTTTCTACACGTCGTGAAGATATTCCAGAACTTGTGCACCATTTTGTAAAAATAATATCTCAACAAGTCGGTATTAAGCCTCGTGAAATTAGTGATGACGTTATAACTATTTTACAAACACATGCTTGGCCAGGTAATGTAAGACAGTTACGCAATAATATTGAACGTCTTCTCATTCTTGTCCGTGATGGTGATGGTCCAATAACCGCAAAGTTTCTTCCTCCAGAAATGAGTGATTCTTTGCCACGCTTCCAAATGGATGCAGATGAAAATATAATGGATTTACCATTACGTGAAGCACGGGAGTTATTTGAAAAGAGGTATTTAGCAGCGCAAATTGGGCGTTTGGGCGGTAATATATCTCGTACAGCTGAGTTTATAGGCATGGAGCGTTCTGCTCTACATCGTAAACTAAAAGCGCTTGGAGTTTCGTAGAGTATGCGGGTTATTATTTGCGGAGCAGGGCAAGTTGGTTATGGGATAGCAGAGCGTCTTGCGGCTGAAAATCATGATGTCACTGTTATTGATATTGAAGTAAGATTGGTCGAAAAAATTCGTGATACGTTAGATGTTAGAGGGTTTGTTGGTTACGGTTCACGCCCTGAGGTGCTTTTGGCGGCAGGTGCGGATAAAGCTGATATGCTGATTGCCGTGACTTTATTTGATGAAGTTAATATGGTAGCTTGCCAAGTAGCTCATTCATTATTTAATATTCCGACAAAAATTGCACGTATTCGTTCACAATCTTATTTAGAACCACGTTATAAAACTCTTTTTGCTAGAGAAAGCATTCCTATTGATGTGGTTATTTCTCCAGAAATTGAGGTTGGTGAGATGGTTTTGCGCCGTATTGCTTTACCTGGTGCAATAGATGTTCTTCATTTTTGTAATGATGATATTGTCGCGTTAGCTTTGGAGTGTATGGAAGATTGTCCGGTTATTAATACACCTTTACGTCAATTAACAGAGCTTTTTCCAGATCTGCGAACAACAGTTACTGCTATAAAACGTGGATCAGAATTATTTATAGCGCATTCAGAAACGCAGTTACGTGTTGGCGATGTGACCTATCTTATTGCGGCTCGTGATCAGATACGCCGTGCAGTTGGACTTTTTGGTCATAAGGAAAAGGATGCGCATCGCATGATCATTGCAGGGGGTGGGCACATTGGTCTTTATGTAGCTCAGGCTATTGAAAAGCGTTTACATAAATCAAAATTGAAAATTATAGAATCACATAGAGAGAGAGCGCTAACAATTGCTGATCAGCTCGAGAAGACAACAGTTTTATACGGCAATGTATTGGATCCAGTTATTCTTCAGGAAGCTGGAATTGGTCAGGCTGATTTAATAATTACTTTGACTAATCAGGATCAGGTTAATCTTTTAAGTGCTATTATTGCTAAAAGATTGGGATGTAGAGCTAATATGGTGTTAATCAACAATGTTGCTTATCAAGAATTTAGTCGTGCGGTTGGTGTGGATGCATATCTTAATCCTCATAGTGTTACTATATCCAAGATTTTGCAACAAATGCGTCGTGGGCGTATTCGTGCTGTTCATTCAGTTTTTAATGGTCAAGCAGAGATTATTGAGGCTGAAGTCATGCAAACTTCTTCATTGGTTGGAAAAACATTGCCGGAGCTTAATTTATCAGATGGTCTAAGGATTGGCGCAATTTATCGCAATAAGACAATCATACAACTTTCTGCTGATGTACGGATTTTGCCTGGTGATCGGATAGTAATTTTTGCTCTTGCTGATAGCGTTCATGATGTTGAACAATTATTTCGTATAAGTTTAGAATATTTTTGATTTTTCATAGAAATATTTACATTCTTGATGTAGCGGATAGTTGCAGTTAGTTACAGCTTTTATTGATTTTTTTTATGATTGAAATTATATAAAAAACATTGTCTTTTGATGTTGAGCTATATAGAGCTGAATCAGGTTTTTTTATCATTAGCGTGTTTAATAAATAAGGCGTTTACCGAGCTCAATAATTGCATTTATGTTCCGATAAGTTGTATTTATAGGAATATGCTCTTTAAAAGAGTTAAGGCTTTTTGTTTGTTAGCTTTATAACTCTATTATATATGCTAAAAATTTTTGGATCGAAATAAAATTGTTCTTATTTTTAATTGTCAGGATGTAAATGTTATAAATTATAAGAGTTTTTTTTATGGAGATGTGGATATTAAAAGAGCTTTATGAATTATAATGTTAGAATTTGTAATTACTTAAATAGCTCATTTGTGTAAGAAAAATGAAAAGGAAGCATTACCATAGCGTTATTATATTGAATTATACAAAATTTGAATGTACTTTTAATCTCAATTTTTAACTATAGCGTTCATAAATTTGCATTTTTTGATATTCTGCACTTACAGTAAAGATAAAAAATTATTTAAGTATCTTAATTTGCCTTTGGATGGCCTGTTTTTTGTATTCATTAATTTGTTTAAGTATAGCCGTTATTGTTATTTTAACCAATGGGATTTTAATCTTGCTTGATAGCTTTGATTGTAATTTGCGTGAGAGAGTCGTGTTAGCTTATGAATACAAGCATTGAATGCGTAAAGAGCGATTATTATACGATTGGAAATGAAAACATGAGTAATTCAATGGAAACAACATTAAGTCTTATTCCTATGGTTGTCGAACAGACGAATCGTGGCGAACGAGCCTATGATATTTTTTCTCGTCTTTTAAAGGAGCGAATCATTTTTATTAATGGTCCTGTTGAAGATGGTATGGCGATGCTTGTTTGTGCACAGCTGCTTTTTTTGGAGTCTGAAAATCCTAAAAAAGAAATTAGTCTTTATATTAACTCTCCAGGTGGTGTTGTGACATCTGGTATGGCAATTTATGATACCATGCAATTTATTCGTCCTCCTGTTTCTACTCTTTGTATGGGACAAGCGGCATCTATGGGGTCTTTACTTTTAACTGCTGGAGCAAAAGGTCATCGTTTTACATTGCCAAATGCACGCATTATGGTCCATCAGCCATCTGGCGGGTTTCAAGGCCAGGCTTCAGATATTGAGCGGCATGCACAAGACATTATAAAAATGAAACAGCGCCTAAATGAAATTTATGTTCAACATACCGGTCAGGATTATGAAATTATTGAAAGAACTTTAGATCGTGACCATTTTATGACAGCCGAAGAAGCAAAAAAATTTGGTTTAGTCGATGAAGTTATACAATACCGAGCAGAAACTGAAAGAGAAGAGAAAGATTAAGGGTTGTTATAAAAGTATCCGAAATAAAAAATTTCGTAAAATATTTCAAATAATAAAGACACCTAAAGATATTGTGATAGGCGTGGTTTTGTAAATGTCTTTATAGTTGTTGTTATGAAAAGCTTCCTTTGAAAAGACGGAGTATTCATATATCGTGGTGAAAGGAAAGTGAAATGAGCAAAATTAGCAATAGCGGGAGCGAATCAAAAAATACTCTCTATTGCTCGTTCTGCGGCAAAAGTCAGCATGAAGTGCGTAAACTTATCGCGGGACCTACAGTATTCATTTGTGATGAATGTGTAGAGCTTTGCATGGATATTATTCGTGAAGAAAATAAATCTTCTGGGATTAAGGCGCGTGATGGTGTTCCTACTCCTCAGGAAATTATAACAGTTCTCGATGACTATGTAATTGGTCAGAAGCATGCAAAACGCGTTCTTTCTGTTGCAGTTCATAATCATTATAAACGACTTGCGCATCAGTCTAAGAGCAATGATATTGAGTTAGCAAAATCAAACATTCTTCTTGTTGGTCCAACGGGATGTGGTAAAACTTATTTGGCACAAACATTGGCGCGCATCATTGATGTACCTTTTACCATGGCTGATGCGACTACTTTGACTGAGGCAGGATATGTAGGTGAGGATGTTGAAAATATTATTTTAAAACTTCTCCAGTCTGCTGATTATAATGTTGAGCGTGCTCAACGCGGTATCGTGTATATTGATGAAGTTGATAAAATTTCACGTAAAGCTGATAATCCCTCTATTACGAGAGATGTTTCTGGTGAAGGTGTCCAGCAGGCATTATTAAAAATTATGGAAGGCACGATTGCTTCTGTTCCTCCACAAGGTGGGCGCAAGCATCCACAGCAAGAGTTTCTTCAGGTTGATACAACAAATATCTTATTTATTTGTGGGGGTGCTTTTGCTGGTTTAGAGAGGATTATTTCGGGACGCGGTGAAAAAACTTCTATAGGTTTTTCTGCTACTGTTAAGGCCCCTGATGAGCGCTGTGTTGGTGAAATTTTTCGTGATTTAGAGCCTGAAGATCTTATAAAGTTTGGCTTGATACCAGAGTTTATAGGTCGTCTTCCTGTTGTGGCCACATTAGAAGATTTGGATGTTAATGCGCTTGTTCAAATTTTATCGCAACCTAAAAATGCGTTAGTGAAGCAGTATCAGCGTCTTTTTGAGATGGAAAGTGTTGAACTGGCCTTTCATGAAGATGCTTTACAGGCTATTGCTAAAAAGGCGATTGAACGGAAAACTGGCGCACGCGGTTTACGCTCTATTATGGAAAAGATTCTTCTTGAAACTATGTTTGAACTACCGTCTCTTGAAGGAGTTCAAAAAGTAGTAATTTCAAGCGATGTTGTTGATGGTAAGGCGCGTCCTCTTTATATTTATTCAGACCGTACGGAAGATAAAGAAAATGTATCGGCATGAAATCGTTGTGGTATGAAAAAGTAGAAATGGTCATTATTTGGGAGTAGATGTTTCTGGATATTGTGGATATATAGTGCTTTATTTATATGTTCGCAGTTTCTACTTCGTGTGTGGTAAAAAACTGGAGGATTTTATAAGGGCGGCTTGTGTAGTGGGTAGGTCATAGGCTCCAGAAAGGAAAATTATGCAATATATTGATGAAAAGACGGGCGAGGTGATGGAGGGGCTTTATGCAGTTTTACCTCTTCGCGATATTGTTGTCTTCCCACATATGATTGTACCGCTTTTTGTAGGAAGAGAAAAATCAATTCGTGCTCTTGAAAAAGCAATGGCTGCCGATAAACAAATACTGTTGGTTACGCAAAAAAATGCCTCGGATGACGATCCTAAGTCAGAAGATATTTATGATATTGGTACATTTGCTAATGTTCTTCAATTTTTAAAGCTTCCGGATGGAACTGTGAAGGTTTTAGTTGAAGGTACAGCGCGTGCAAAAATTAATCAATTTACTGAGAATAAAGATTATCATCAGGCTCTTGCAACCATTCCAGAAGAACTTGAGGAAGATGTCGTTGAAATTAAAGCTCTTTCTAGATCTGTAGTTTCTTATTTTGAAAATTATGTAAAACTAAATAAAAAGATTTCTCCTGAAGTGGTTAATGCAATTGGGCAAATCGATGATTCTTCTAAACTTGCTGATACGATTGTATCGCATTTGGTAATTAAGCTTTCGGAAAAGCAGGAGATGTTGGCCTTATTGCCGATACGCGACCGTCTTAAGCGTATTCTGTCTTTCATGGAGGGAGAGATATCTGTTTTACAGGTTGAAAAACGCATTCGTTCGCATGTTAAACGGCAAATGGAAAAGAATCAGCGAGAATATTATCTTAATGAACAGATGAAGGCTATTCAGAAAGAGTTAGGTGCAGGTGATGATAGCCGTGATGAATTATCTGAATTAGAAGAACGTATTACAAAAACAAAATTTTCAAAAGAAGCTCATGAAAAGGCTGTCGCAGAGTTAAAGAAGTTACGTAATATGTCTCCTATGTCTGCGGAAGCAACCGTTGTGCGTAATTATCTTGATTGGCTTTTGGCAATACCTTGGGGTAAAAAGTCAAAAATTAAAAATGATTTAAACTTTGCTGAAAAAATTATGGACAATGAGCATTTTGGTCTCGAAAAGGTTAAGGAGCGAATTGTTGAATATTTGGCAGTACAAAGTCGAGCTTCAAAAATAAAAGGTCCTATTATTTGTCTGCTAGGTCCTCCTGGTGTAGGGAAAACGTCACTTGCACGTTCTATTGCTAAAGCGACAGGTCGTGAATATGTTCGTATTTCATTGGGTGGGGTGCGTGATGAAGCGGAAATCCGTGGACATCGTCGGACTTATATTGGGTCTATGCCCGGAAAAATTATCCAATCCATGAAAAAGGCTAAAAAGTCTAATCCGCTTTTTTTGCTTGATGAAATTGATAAGATGGGGCAAGATTTTCGTGGAGACCCTTCTTCAGCTTTATTAGAAGTGCTTGATCCTGAACAAAATGGTACATTTATTGATCATTATTTAGAAGTTGAATATGATCTTTCTGATGTAATGTTTGTTGCAACGGCGAATACGCTTAATATCCCAGGACCATTAATGGATAGAATGGAAGTTATTCGTATCGCTGGTTATACTGAATGTGAAAAAATGGAAATTTTTAAGCGGCATCTTTTACCAAAAGCGTTAAAAGATCATTGTTTATCTAAAAGGGAGTTTAGTGTCTCTGATGATGCCATAAGATCAATTATTCAATTTTATACGCGTGAAGCGGGTGTTCGTAGCCTTGAGCGTGAATTGATGAAGATGGCACGTAAATCGGTGACAAAAATTTTTAAAACACATCAAAAATCTATAAAAATTACAGAAGATAATATTTGTGATTTTTTAGGTGTTAAGCGTTATCGTTGTAACTATATAGAAGGTGAAAGTCAGGTTGGTGTTGTTACTGGACTTGCATGGACTGAAGTTGGCGGGGAACTGTTAACCATTGAGGGTGTTATGATGTCGGGTAAAGGAAAGATGACGGTTACTGGAAATTTGCGCGATATTATGAAGGAATCAATTTCTGCTGCGGCATCTTATGTGCGTTTTCGTGCTGTTGATTTTGGTATCGAGCCTCCACTTTTTGATAAACGTGATATTCATGTTCACGTTCCAGAGGGTGCTACTCCAAAAGATGGGCCATCAGCTGGAATTGCTATGGTGACAGCAATCGTTTCAGTATTGACGGGGATAGCCGTACATAAAGATATTGCGATGACTGGGGAAATTACCTTGCGCGGACGTGTTTTGCCAATTGGTGGGTTAAAAGAAAAATTACTTGCGGCGCTTCGGGGAGGAATAAAAAAAGTTTTAATTCCTGAAGAAAATGCAAAAGATTTGATTGATATTCCTGATGATGTCAAGAATAATATGGAGATTATTCCCGTAACCCATGTTAGTGAAGTTCTTAAGCATGCGTTGGTTCGCTTTCCTGATGCTATAGAGTGGATAGAATCTCCTGAGGTTTCTGCAGCTGTTAGAGCAGAGAGTGATAATGGGGGAGTACAAGTTGCTCATTGATTCATTATTTACTATCGCTGTGGTATTTAAAAAGCGGTAGAAGTTTATTTTGTGTTTTTTGTTTGTGAAAAAATAAAAAAAATCCGTGAATAACTGTGGTTATTGCTAAAAAACAGTGTTTTGGATAAAAATAAGACTTCTGTTTGCTTTACTTTTAAATAAACTAATCAGTGACGGGTTGGATTATGTTCGTCCGGTAATATAGGGAAAGGAAAAATTCAATGAATAAAAGTGAATTGGTTAGCTCCGTTGCCGAAAAGGCAAGTGTTTCAAAAGCGCAGGCGGGTTCTATTGTTGATGCTTTTATCGATTCTGTAACAAAGGCTTTGGCTTCAGGAGATGATGTTAGGATTCCAGGTTTTGGTTCTTTTGAAGTTTCTCATCGTGCTGCTACAAAAGGACGTAATCCTTCAACCGGTGCTGAAATTGATATTCCAGCGCGTTTAGTCCCTAAATTTTCTGCAGGAAAAGGTCTTAAAGACGCTGTTAATAAAAAATAGTTTAAATCATACTAAAAAACCCGCTTTTAGTAAGTCGGGTTTTTTAAGAATATTCCCTTTATCTTTTAATATAGAATTTAAAAGCACGAGATTGATGAAATCGTTATAAGTTTTAAAAGATGTTTTTAAAGTTTTATAAGTAAGTGTCATGGTGTGAATAGAATATGTTTATTTTGGATACCGAAATAAACATTATTTGGCTATACGAGGCAGTTTTAAATAATTGAGTTAAATATTTTACTTTATTGCTTACGTGCTTTCAATTTCGCTCTACAGAGAGGAAGAGGGCAATGTTAAGCTAGTTTGAATATTATTAAATTATATATTACTTTGAGTATTGCTATTTGTTGTAATGCTTTTCATACTGCTATCGAATTTTTTATAATCTAAGTTTATTTGGAGGGCGCTAGGATATCCAGTGTAAATAAAGCCAGTCCTTCATAATTTGTAGGTATTTTAGCAAACACGTAGTTATCTTATTGGTGAAGTATATCTATTTCTATGGAATTAGAAAAAATGATTAGAATTTGTTTCAGAACCATTTATTTCTTTGTTTTTTAACCACTTAATACAATCATTTAAAGCTCTAGCAGATATGGCTTGTTTTTTTGCTAATTTTTTTTCTTTACTGGATAAGCGTTTTTCTGAAGAATGAACAAAATCAATGGGTGGGAAAAGTCCAAAATTAATATTCATTGGTTGAAAGGATTGCTTTTCTGTTCCTTTAATTGCAATGTGTCCGCCAGTAATATGATTTAAAAGAGCGCCGAATGCTGTGGTTGGTGGTGGTAAAGAAGGACAGATTCTTTTATATTCAGCAATAGCAAAACGTCCAGCTAGCAGTCCTATCGCAGATGATTCTACATATCCTTCACATCCTGTAATTTGTCCTGCAAAACGTAATTGAGGCTTTCGTTTTAAACGAAGTGTTTTATCAAGAATAATCGGTGAATTAAGATAAGTATTGCGATGAAGGCCACCAAGGCGAGCAAATTCTGCTTTTTCTAGACCAGGGATCATTTTAAAAATGCGTACTTGCTCATCATATTTTAGTTTTGTTTGAAAACCGACCATGTTATAAAGAGTTCCAAGTTTATTATCTTGTCTTAATTGGACAACAGCGTAAGCTTTAGTTTTTGGGTTATGGGCATTGGTTAACCCCATAGGTTTCATGGGACCATGCCTTAATGTTTCAAGTCCTCGTTCAGCCATGACTTCGATTGGTAGACATCCATCAAAATAAGGTGTTTTTTCAAAGTCGCGAAACTCTACTTTTTTCGCATTTTTCAACTCTTTAACAAAGGCTTCATATTGTTCTTTATTCAGAGGGCAGTTAATATAATCCTTTCCTGTTCCTTCAGGACCAATTTTGTCATAGCGAGATTGATACCAACAGATATCCATATTGATACTTTCAGTATAAACAATAGGTGCGATAGCATCAAAGAAAGAAAGTGATTCTATACCGATAATTTTTTGTAATTCTTGAGCAAATTCTGGTGAAGTAAGGGGTCCAGTTGCAATGATCAGATGATCAAAATCATCAGGAATCTTATGAATTTCCTTACGTTCTATAGTTATAAGGGGATGATGTTCAAGTGTTGTGGTAATGTATTTTGAAAATTCATGGCGATCAACAGCCAGTGCACTTCCCGCTGGTATTTTATTAATATCTGCGGCTCTCATGATTAACGATTTTGCTAATCGCATTTCCGCATGTAAAAGACCTACAGCATTTGTTGATGAATCATCAGAACGAAACGAATTTGAACAAACAAGTTCTGCTAATTTATCTGTTTTATGAGCATCACTTTTTTGTTGAGGCCGCATTTCGTGCAGCACAACGGGTATTCCTGATTGAGCAATTTGCCAGCTTGCTTCACTACCTGCAAGCCCGCCGCCTACGACATGAATTGGAGCACTAAATTTGTTTGACATAAATTTACTTTTAGCGAAAATAGTTCCATCTGAAAAGCATAGATTTTGTTTCATTTATTTGCAAGAAGGGTGCATATTTAGATTTTTAAATATATTTATTTGCTTTTTTTCTTCAATTAATGGTATAGAAGGCGCCGCTTATATGAGGTTATTGGTTTATAAACTTAAGCGGATGTGGCGAAATTGGTAGACGCACCAGATTTAGGTTCTGGCGGGCGACCGTGGGGGTTCGAGTCCCTCCATCCGCACCAAAAAGGGATTCTCTTTGAATTAGAGGTTTCTGCTATTTGTAAATCATGCTTCATGATGATATTTAATACTCGAGTTTTAAAATGTAATTGTTACCAGAGTAGGTTTATCCCTCTCTTTAGAAAAATGAAGGTTGTTTAATGCAGGTTACCGAGACGCTTAATGAAGGACTGAAGCGCGAAATTAAGATCGTGGTTCCGGCGAGAGATTTAGAAGAAAAATTGAATGAGCGGTTGGGGGATGCCAAGGGTAAGGTTAGGCTGAATGGCTTCCGTCCCGGTAAGGTACCTACTGGGCATTTACGTAAAATGTACGGTAAGTCTTTTATGGCAGAAATTTTGAATGAGATCGTTAATGATGCCCCTCGTTCTGTTCTGGCTGAGCGTAATGAACGTTCAGCAATGCAGCCACAAATTGATATAGATGAAGATGAAAAAATTTTGGATGGTAAAGCTGATTTTATTTTTCGCTTAAAATATGAGGTTTTGCCAAAATTTGAAATTAAAAATTTTGAACATATTGAAGTTGTTCGTGAAGTCGCAATTATTCCTCAAGAGGAAGTTGATAAACAAGTAGAGCGCGTTCTTTCTTTTACTCGTAGTTATTCTCCGAAAGAGGGTTCTTCTGAAGAAGGGGATCGTATTACAATAGATTACATAGGTAAACTTGAAGGCGTTCCATTTGAAGGTGGAACAGATAGTGATGCACAACTGATTCTTGGCTCAAAGCAATTTATTCCTGGTTTTGAAGAGCAATTGGTTGGTGTAAAAGCAGGTGATAAAAAAACGATTTCTGTTAAATTTCCAGATAGTTATAGTGCAGCGCATTTGGCTGGTAAGGATGCAGAGTTTGATGTTATTGTTAAGGCTATCTCTGAACCTGACGCGTTAACAGTTGATGATGGGGCGGCTAAAAAAGTTGGTTTAGAGTCTTTAGATCGTTTATTTGAAACTGTACGTGGGCAGATTGAGAGCCAATATGGTTCGGTAACACGTCAAAAAATTAAACGTCAAATTCTTGATGCCTTAGATGCCGATTACAGTTTTGAGATTCCAGAAGGATTGCTAGAAATTGAATTCAACAATATATGGAATCAGGTTAATGAGGATTTTAAAAAGTCTGGTAGTAGTTTTGAAGATGAAGGGATTACAGAAGAGAAAGCTCGAGAAGAGTATCGTGTGCTTGCGCAGCGTCGTGTTCGATTAGGATTAGTTCTATCTGAGATTGGAATGAGTATTGGTGTTAAAGTAAGTGATGATGAGCTAAAAGCAGCGGTTTTTGATCAAGTTCGTCAATACCCTGGTCAAGAAAAGGAGATTATGGACTTCTTCAGAAATACGCCAGAGGCTGTCGCAAATTTACGAGCTCCAATTTTTGAAGAAAAGGTTATTGATCATCTGTTAGCACGTATAAAAGTTATAGATAAAGAAGTGACAGTTGAAGAGTTGATGAAGGAATATGAGGAATCAGATTTAACTGAAAAAAAAACAGTAAAGAAAAAATCTACAACTAAGGAAAAAAGCGCAAAAAGCGCTGCGACCAAAAAAAGAGTATCTAAAAAAGATTAATGTTTGAGCTAATATAATAAGCCCGCTGAAGTCGGGCTTGTTTGTATTAAATTTACTTATAAGCTTGCACTTATAGCGGTTTTGAATTAGCCATCAGGCGCATTAAAATATTGATAGTGGATTGGCAATGGAAATCATTGATACACGTACACCTAATTCTAAGCGTTTTATTTCCGGAGTTACAGGTGATTGGGAGATCGTCATTGGCATGGAGGTTCATGCTCAAGTCATATCAAATTCAAAGCTTTTTTCAGGTGCATCAGCTAAATTTGGTGCTGAGCCAAATAGTCAAGTGTCACTTTTTGATGCTGCTATGCCTGGTACATTGCCTGTTATAAATCAAGAATGTGTTCGACAAGCTATTAGAACTGGTTTGGGATTAAAGGCAAAGATTAACTTGAAGTCTGCTTTTGATCGTAAAAATTATTTTTATCCGGATTTACCACAAGGGTATCAAATTTCTCAATTTCGATATCCAATTGTGGGCGAAGGAAAGGTTGTTATATCTGTTGGCCCAGATGCGAATGGTCAGTTTGAGGATATTGAGGTTGGAATTGAGAGATTACACCTTGAGCAGGATGCTGGAAAATTGATGCATGATCAGCATTTAACAATGTCTTTTGTTGATCTTAATCGTTCTGGTATAGCTTTGATGGAAATTGTTTCTAAGCCAGATATGCGTTCATCTGATGAAGCTAAAGCTTATATGACAAAATTGCGTACTATTGTTCGTTATTTAGGGACTTGCGATGGCAATATGGATGAAGGTTCTATGCGTGCGGACGTTAACGTATCGGTTCGTCGTCCAGGTGAAAAGTTTGGAACACGTTGCGAGATTAAAAATGTGAACTCTATTCGTTTCATTGGTCAAGCAATTGATTATGAAGCGCGTCGTCAAATTGCTATTTTAGAGGATGGTGGTGTAATAGATCAAGAAACTAGACTTTTTGATGCTGCTCAAGGAAAGACGCGGTCTATGCGTTCAAAGGAGGAAGCGCATGATTATCGTTACTTCCCTGAGCCAGATCTTATGCTATTAGAGTTTGATCAAGAGTTTGTAAATGTTTTAGCTGCGGATTTGCCAGAGCTCCCTGATGAGATAAAAGAACGTTTTGTCAATGAGATGGGGTTGACTGCGTATGATGCTTCTATTCTTGTGACAGAACGAGCTATAGCTGATTATTTTGAAGAAGTTGCGTGTGGGCGTGATGGAAAAATAGTTGCCAATTGGGTAATTAATGATCTTTTAGGTGCTTTAAATAAAAATAATCTTGAAATTGACAAAACACCAGTGACTCCAAATCAATTGGGGAGTATTATTGATCTGATCAAAGAGGGAACTATTTCTGGAAAAATTGCTAAGGATCTCTTTGAGATTATTTGGAATGAAGGTGGAGATCCACGTAAGGTTGTAGAAGAGCGTAACATGAAGCAGGTAACGGATACAAAAGCTCTTGAAAAGGCTGTTGATGAGATTGTTGCCAATAATTCTGATAAAGTTGCACAAGCAAAACAAAAGCCTGCTTTGGTTGGTTGGTTCGTGGGACAGGTAATGAAAGCAACAGGTGGTAAAGCGAATCCTCAAATCATTAATGAGTTGATTAAGATAAAACTTGGTATAGATTGATACTCTATGGTAGAAAAAATCTATAAATATTATATTTCTTTTGAATAAAAGAATGCGGGCTAGGGAACTTGTATCAAGTGAAGGTGTAATCAATTTATCTATAATTCTTGTTTGTGGTAATTCGAAAGATTTATAGCAAGTCTAGTTGTAAAGATTCTAAGAAGTGGAAGAGAGGATGATTGGTTTTTTTAAGCGTATCTTTACATGGTGGAATGGTAGCACTGTTAGTACGCGTTTTTTTACGTGGTATAAAGGCAAGCGTGTAGGGGAAGATCAATTCGGAAATGTTTATTACGAAGGTGGCTATCATAAGGATGGTTACCCGCGTCGTTGGGTGATTTACAAAGGTTATTCTGAAGCTTCTACTATTCCACCAGGTTGGCATGGATGGATACATCATCGCTATAATAGACCACCTACGCAAGAGAATTATCAGCCACATGAGTGGGAAAAGCCTCATGTTGCAAATATGACGGGAACAAGTAAAGCTTATCGGCCGAAAGGGTCCATTATCCGCAGTAGCGATCAGCCCCATGTGCATGAAGATTATGATGCATGGTCACCTCAATAGAGTATGGGATGAATGTATTTTAAATTTGCTCTTAAGTTATTATTAGGACTATTTTTTAGATATAATTGATTTGGTGTTATGTTTTTTTTTATATTGTTAGGCTTGAGGCGGAGTTTTTCTGTTTTTTTTGTGGGGATCGTAATAGTTCTATCTTTAATTGATGGGACATCTGCTGAGCGTGTTAGTAATGGGGTAGCTGTTTTTTCAGGTCTTGATAAAATTACTGGTCGGACTACTCGCTTTGAAGTGTCTCTTGGTGAAGTTTATCAGTATGGCGCTTTGCAGGTAACTCCGCGGGTGTGTTATACGAGCTCTAAAGATGAGCCTACTCGTACGACTGGTTTTGTTGAAGTTGATGAGGTTACTCTAGATAAAAAGGTACGTCGTATTTTTACAGGCTGGATGTTTGCAGATAGTCCTGGCGTGAATGCTGTGGAGCATCCTATTTATGATGTGTGGCTAAAAGGTTGTAAGAAAAGTTTTTAAAAAACGACATGCTAACGATCTTTATGCGATATAATGGGCTAAAGCTGAGGATGTTCTTTGAGATACAGAATTCAACTGCTAAATCTAAAGGAATCAAGCTCTTTAATTTTTTCATCTGGTATGATGCAGTGTACATTTAACTATTAAAAAAATAAATATATCAACATATTTTAAAATAACGATTTTGTCCTTTTTGGTTAAAGTTGGATCGATATATTAGCAGTTTATTTTATATCATGCATACAATAAAAGCTTTATTACAGTTTTAATTATGATGTTGATTATATAAAAATATTTGGCATTTAAAATTAGGAATTAGAATAATATTGAGCTCAAAAGACTTTTGCTATTTGAAGAAAAATATTAATTTTCTACAAAAATGTGAGATGTTATGCAATGAAAGACGCTGATCATCAATGTAATAATGATCTATTGTTGTTAAAGCGCGATAAAGAATCATTATTGAACATTCCATTTATTATAATTTTTTTAATAGTGTTTTGTTTTTTCATCTATTTCATAACCCATTATTTTTTTTCTGATCAACTTTTAATTGCAAGCTTTGATTTTTTTTCATTTACACCAGTGATATTCAAATCTGACCCTTTGGCATTTTTTTATACCGTTATTAGTTATTCATTCATGCATGGTGATTTTGAACATATTATTATTAATATGGCTTGGCTTTTGGTCTTTGGATCTCCTTTGGTAAGACATTTTGGTGGTTTGCGTTTTTTGTTCTTTTGGGCATTAACAGCAATTATTTCTGCATTGACTTACTTTATATTCCATCAGAGTAGTATGATATCACTTATTGGAGCGTCAGGTGCGATTTCTGGAATGATAGGAGCTGCTGCGCGTTATGGTTTTTCTTTTGGCCATTTTGGTGTTATCTCACAGAATAAAGAATGCTTTGGTTCTTTGTGGACTATCAAAAAAGCACTTTGTTCTAGAGATGTTCTTTCTTACATCAGTATATGGTTAATAGTTAATTTTATCATGGGTGTTTCCCCTTCTGTATTCGAAGCAGATAATATTTCAATAGCCTGGGAAGCTCATATTGGTGGGCTTGTTTCAGGTTTTTTTGGGGCCGGGCTTTTTGATATTTCACAAAAAAATAAATTTATGGTCTAAGATATTTATGCGTTGCGTAGAGTGCTATTGTTGCGGCGTTTGAAACATTTAATGATTTAATATTTCCAGGCATATCGAGGCGTGCTAATGTACAGACGGTTTCACGTATTTTTTTGCGTAGTCCTTTACCTTCTGCTCCTAAGATAAGAGCAATTTTTTCTCCTCTTAAAGCAGTTTCCAAGGGTAAATCGCCCTCTGAATCAAGCCCAAAGCTAATGAATCCTGCATCATGGAGCTCATTAAGTGTTTCTGAAAGGTTTCGTACAGTGATATAATTCATAAGTTCTAAAGCTCCAGAGGCTGCTTTAGCAAGAACACCACTTTCCTGAGGTGAATGGCGATAAGTTGTAATAAGTGCGTCAGCTTTAAATGCAACTGCAGAACGCATAATAGCACCAACATTATGTGGATCAGTAATCTGATCCATTACAATAACTAGATTGGTGTTTGTTAATTCAGATAATTGACATGGTTTAAGAGGATTAGTTTCCAAAACAATGCCTTGGTGAACAGCATCATTTCCAACAAGTGCATCAAGCTGTTTTGGTGAGCATAAGGTTACTGAACAGGGCAAATCTGATTCGGGTATACTTAATCGTTTTAAGGCATTTGGTGTACTATAAAGATGTCCAAAAATTCTTTTTGGGTTTTTTAAGGCGGCGCAAACCGAATGAATACCATAAAGGTGAATTGTCTTATTTTTTAACGAAAATTCTTCATTCTTTCGGTAGATTTTTGGTGACGGGAATGAGCCTTTTTCATAATGGTATCGACGATGTAAACGGGCATGATGAGATTTTTTAGGCATTTTTTCTTTCATGGTTTTTTATAACGTATGATTAATAAGAGTAAATAGAAAAAAGTTATGTCTTTATACGATTATCGGGAAATTTGTATAAAGTTGTATTTATTTTGTTGACAGATATGATACTAATCGTCATAACCGCTTCTCAACCAGTTTAAATTGATTATCATTTGATTTGGTTGTAGGTGCGATCTGATCGCGCAACTTTGTCGATGTAATGGAGGGGTGCCCGAGTGGTTAAAGGGGGCGGACTGTAAATCCGTTGCGTATGCTACGTTGGTTCGAATCCAACCCCCTCCACCATCCATCGAAGGAGATACTGATATGTGCGGGTATAGCTCAATGGTAGAGCAGCAGCCTTCCAAGCTGAATATGCGGGTTCGATTCCCGCTACCCGCTCCAGAAGGTGTTTGTAGTGGGCAAGCACTTTTGTCAAAAATAAACAGGTTTTCTATTGGTTGCTTGAATAGTCAGAAAGTGTGCTGAACTTTTTAGATTCGGTTGTAAGTGTTTTATTTTAGGTTATAGCAAGCAAGAGATTGACAGCGATGGCAAAGAGCAAGTTTGAACGTACGAAGCCGCATGTTAATATTGGTACGATTGGTCACGTTGATCATGGAAAGACTTCGTTGACAGCGGCGATCACGAAATTTTTTGGTGAATTTAAAGCGTAT
>NZ_JBAFWX010000007.1:0-76993 GCF_036576145.1 Bartonella eidoli
AAGCTTCGTTTTGCTATTCGTGAAGGTGGTCGTACTGTTGGTGCAGGTATCGTTTCTAAGATCATTGAATAGGCAGTGGTTGTTGAGGGGCGTCTTTAATTATTAAAGGCGCTTGTGTGGTAAGGAAGTTGTCAGAGATTAGGGGTATAGCTCAGTTGGTAGAGCGGCGGTCTCCAAAACCGCAGGTCGCGGGTTCAAGTCCTGCTGCCCCTGCCAAAATTAGGTGGGGTAAAGGTGTTTTTTTAGGAAGGTGGGTGGGTTTTGCTGCCTTCTTTCTTTTTTTTGTATAGGGCTTGTTTTTTTATGTATGAATCGTTATTGAATATATTTTAAGGTCGCGTAAGATTAAGAAATTAGTTTTTGCGTTTCCGTCGTGTTTGTTTTGTAGTATAAATCACAGTGAGATAAAGAGATATAGTGTAACTGATGGCGTTTAAAACTAATCCGATTACTTTTTTGAAGCAAGTGTATGCAGAAACGGCTAAAGTGAAGTGGCCTACACGTCGTGAGACGGTTGTCTCGAGTGTTATGGTGTTGTTGGTGACTGCGTTGGCGTCAGCTTTCTTTTTTGTGGTGGATCAAGTTATGCATTTTAGTGTATGGCAGGGTATTGATCTTCTAAAGTATCTTTTTAGTTGATAATGTAAGGAAGTGTGATTGTGGCTGCTCATTGGTATATTGTTCAAGCGTATTCAAACTTTGAAAAAAAAGTAGCAGAGGCTATTGATAAAGAGGCAAAGCAAAAAAAGTTGGATCATCTTTTTGAAAAGATTTTTGTTCCAACAGAGCGTGTTGTTGAGATTCGTCGGGGTCGTAGGGTGGATGCTGAGCGTAAATTTTTCCCTGGTTACATTTTGCTTCGTGCTGAATTGACGGATGAAGTTTATCATCTTGTTAAAAATACACCTAAGGTAACGGGATTTTTGGGTTCGGATTCGCGTCCAGTTCCTATTTCTGATAAGGAGGCTGAGAATATTCTTAAGCAGGTTCAGGAAGGTGTTGAGTCTCCAAAGTCCTCTGTGCTATTTGAGGTTGGTGAGCAAGTTCGTGTTGCTGATGGACCTTTTGTGTCGTTTAACGGTGTTGTTCAAGAGGTTGAGGAAGAGCGTTCTCGCCTTAAGGTCGAGGTGCTAATTTTTGGGCGTCCTACGCCTGTTGATTTAGAGTTTAGTCAAGTTGAAAAACTTTGATGAAGTTGAAGTGATTTAATCACTTGAAATGATTAGTGGGAGGTGATTTTTGGCTTTTGTCAACTTTATGATCCGCACCACAAAACTGCAAGAGATGACTGGCAAGTAAGGTTGTCAGTTTATTAGTTAAATGAAGGCAGATTATTATGGCAAAGAAAAGTATAGGTCAGCTAAAATTGCAGGTCCCTGCGGGAGCGGCTACTCCATCTCCACCGATTGGTCCTGCTCTCGGTCAGCGTGGTATTAATATCATGGAGTTTTGTAAATCATTCAATGCTGCCACGCAAGAGTTGGAAAAGGGGTCGCCTATTCCGGTTATTATTACTTATTATCAGGATAAGTCTTTTACGTTTTCTCTGAAAACGCCTCCTGTGTCATTTTTTTTGAAAAAGGAGGCAAATTTAAAATCGGGCTCAAAAGATCCTGGAAAGGTATCTGTTGGAAGTATTTCTCGTGATAAAATTCGTTCGATTGCGGAAATTAAAATGAAAGATCTTAATGCAAATGGCATTGAGGCGGCGATGCGTATGATTGAAGGTTCTGCTCGCTCTATGGGCTTGAAGGTGGTGGATTAATATTATGGGAAAAGTAGCCAAGAGAATAAAAAATATCCGGAGAGATATTGATTTTAATAAGCTTTATGCTTTAGAAAATGCTGTTTCTATGGTTAAGGAGCGTGCCGTTGCTAAGTTTGACGAGACGATTGAGGTTTCAATGAATTTGGGTGTTGATCCTCGTCATGCGGATCAGATGGTTCGAGGGGTTGCTCACTTACCTAATGGGTCTGGAAGAAATGTTCGTGTTGCGGTTTTTGCGCGTGGTGATAAGGCTGAAGAAGCTAAGGTTGCTGGTGCAGATGTTGTGGGAGCTGAGGATTTGTTTGAGAGTATTAACAGTGGGGTAATTAATTTTGATCGTTGTGTCGCGACCCCAGATATGATGCCGCTTGTTGGTCGTCTTGGGAAAGTTCTTGGTCCGCGAAGTTTGATGCCAAACCCAAAAGTTGGTACTGTAACAATGGATGTTGCCGGGGCAGTAAAAGCTTCTAAAGGTGGTGCTGTTGAATTTCGAGTTGAAAAGGCTGGTATTGTGCACGCTGGTATTGGTAAAGCTTCTTTTGGTGTTGAGAAGATAGTAGAGAATATTAAGGCTTTTGTCGGTGCGGTTGTTAAGGCTAAACCGCAAGGTGCGAAAGGTGAATATATTAAGCGTGTTGCAGTTTCTTCAACGATGGGAGTTGGAATTAAAGTTGATCCTGCAACGATTCGTGTAGAATGAATGAAGCGTGCTTTTTTTTATTTTGATACGTAGTATCAAGATTTTGTTTAGGATGTCGACTTTGTTGGCATTTTTTATCTAAGCTTTATTAAGCTTGGGTTGTGCCGAAAGAAATTTCGGAATATCCTGTCCGAGATTGTGGGTGATGCGTTGAGTATCTTAATACAAAAGAGCCTGCATGAGACTGGGGTAAGAGCTGTAGAGTTAGATGACTTAAAGAGTTTGAGCCAAGGTTGCCTTTGATCGTTGTGCGTGAGAAGGGGACAGGATCCTCATCGATGGTATGAAGTATTTGTGCCATCAAAGGTAACCAACAGATTTATTTTATTAAATCTGTTATATGGAGAGAGACAGTGAATAAAGCGGAAAAACGCGAGTTTGTTACATGGTTGAATGAAGCTTTTCGTAAGTCTGGTTCTGTCATTGTTGCACACTATTCCGGTCTGACAGTTTCGCAAATGAATGATCTTCGATCAAAAATGAGTGAAGCTGGCGGTGCCATTAAAGTTGCCAAAAATCGCCTTGCTAAAATCGCTCTTCAAGGTACGGAGTCTGAGTCTATAGTAGATTTATTTACTGGGCAGACTCTTGTTGCTTACTCGGAAGATCCAATTGTAGCGCCAAAAGTTGTTGTTGATTTTGCGAAAAGTAATGATCAATTTGTCATTCTTGGCGGTTCAATGGGTGCGGCTAATTTAAGTGTAGATGCTGTGAAGTCTTTGGCATCATTGCCTTCATTAAATGAGTTGCGGGCGAAACTTGTAGGTATGATTTCTACTCCTGCGACTCATGTTGCGCGGGTTGTTAATGCGCCTGCTGGTAAGGTTGCGCGTGTTGTTGGAGTATATGCTCAAGAAGGCAAGGCAGCTTAAGGTTGTTTTGTATTCATAATAATGGAAGGGCTTTAGCGCTTTTCTATTTTTTTGATTGGGTTCTAAATAATGGTTCAAATTTTTTAATTAAAGGAATTTTAAAATGGCTGATCTAGAAAAGATCGTGGAGGAACTTTCTAATTTAACTCTTTTGGAGGCCGCAGAGCTTTCTAAATTACTTGAGGATAAGTGGGGGGTTTCAGCTGCTGCTCCTGTAGCTGTGGCTGCTGCTGGTGCTGCTGCTCCAGTTGTTGAGGAAAAGACGGAATTTGATGTGATTCTTGTGAGTGGTGGGGCTCAAAAAATTAATGTTATCAAGGAGGTTCGTGCTCTTACTGGACTTGGTCTAAAAGAAGCTAAAGATTTAGTTGAAGGTGCACCTAAACCTATTAAAGAGGGTATTTCTAAAGACGAAGCAGAAAAGATTAAATCTCAACTTGAAAGTGCTGGTGCTAAAGTTGAGCTCAAATAGATTTAAATCTATTGGCGAGCATTTATGTTCGCCATTTTCCTTTTCTTTTAAAGAGTAAAGGAGGTTGCTGAATTATTTTTTATAATTTAGTGGTTATGATCTATAGATTTTATTTAATATCCCTTATTTAAAAGCCAAGAAAGTGAATTGGCTGCTTTGCGGGGAATTTGGTAGTAACTCATTCGTGAGTATTAAATAAACTGATCTGCGTGTGCAGATTAATGATGT
Organism: Bartonella eidoli; assembly: GCF_036576145.1. Taxonomy (NCBI): domain Bacteria; kingdom Pseudomonadati; phylum Pseudomonadota; class Alphaproteobacteria; order Hyphomicrobiales; family Bartonellaceae; genus Bartonella; species Bartonella eidoli. Next base: position 4,041 of record NZ_JBAFWX010000007.1, read on the forward strand.
AAAGCTTTCAAGGTTTAGTCTACTTTGAAGAGTAAAGATCGAGGAGCGATGATGGCTCAGACTCTAGCGATGACATCTCAATTTAATGGTCGTAAGCGTGTACGTAAATTTTTTGGTAAGATTCCTGAGGTGGCAGAGATGCCTAATCTTATTGAGGTTCAAAAAGCTTCATATGATCAGTTCCTCATGGTTAAGGAGCCGAAGGGTGGGCGTCCAAATGAGGGCTTGCAGGCTGTTTTTAAATCGGTGTTCCCTATTTCGGATTTTTCCGGTACGGCTATGCTTGAGTTTGTTGGTTATGAATTTGATTTACCAAAGTTTGATGTGGAAGAATGTCGTCAGCGTGATTTAACTTATGCGGCACCGTTAAAGGTAATATTGCGTTTGATTGTTTTTGATGTTGATGAAGATACTGGTTCAAAGGATATCAAGGATATTAAAGAGCAGGGCGTTTATATGGGTGATATGCCCTTGATGACAGCGAATGGTACTTTTATTGTTAATGGTACTGAACGTGTTATTGTTTCTCAGATGCATCGTTCTCCAGGTGTTTTTTTTGATCATGATAAAGGCAAATCTCATTCATCAGGGAAGCTTCTTTTTGCTGCTCGTGTGATTCCTTATCGGGGTTCTTGGCTTGATATTGAGTTTGATGCCAAGGATATTATTTATGCTCGTATTGATAGACGACGTAAAATTCCAATTACCAGTTTTTTAATGGCGCTAGGTATGGACGCGTCAGATATTTTGTCAACTTTTTATAATAAAGTTACTTATGAGAGAGATGGAGATGGGTGGCGTATTCCTTATTCTGTTGATCGTTTTAAAGGGATGACGCTCGTTTCTGATCTGGTTGATGCGGATAGTGGTGAGGTAGTTGCTGAGGTTGGTAAGAAGTTAACTGCTCGTGTTGCGAGGTCATTAGCTGAAAAGGGCTTGAAAGCGGTTAAGGTGAGCGAATATGATTTGTTGGGGTATTATTTAGCTGAAGATATAGTTAATTATCAGACAGGTGAGATTTACCTTGAAGCTGGTGATGAAATTGATGAGAAGACATTAAAGGTTTTATTTGATGTTAATGCTGATCAAGTTGATATTCTTGATATTGATCACATGAATGTTGGAGCGTATATTCGCAATACTTTAAAGGTAGATAAGAATGAAAGTCGGCAAGATGCGTTGTTTGATATTTACCGAGTAATGCGCCCAGGCGAGCCACCTACAATGGATACAGCAGAAGCTGTATTCCATTCATTGTTTTTTGACCCAGAGCGTTATGATCTTTCGGCTGTTGGGCGTGTTAAGATGAATTTGCGTATGGATCTTGATTGTCCGGATACAGTTCGCGTGTTACGTCAAGAAGATATTCTTGCTGTTGTTAAAATGTTGGTTGAATTACGTGATGGTCGTGGTGAAATTGATGATATTGATAACCTTGGTAATCGTCGTGTTCGATCAGTTGGGGAGCTGATGGAAAATCAGTATCGTATCGGTTTGCTTCGAATGGAGCGTGCGATAAAGGAACGTATGTCATCAGTTGAGATTGATACGGTTATGCCGCAGGATTTGATCAATGCAAAGCCGGCTGCAGCGGCTGTTCGTGAATTTTTTGGTTCTTCGCAGTTGTCACAGTTTATGGATCAAACGAATCCACTGTCGGAAATTACCCATAAGCGTCGTCTTTCTGCTCTCGGTCCGGGGGGGTTAACTCGTGAGCGTGCAGGTTTTGAAGTTCGTGATGTGCATCCTACACATTATGGTCGTATTTGTCCGATTGAAACGCCGGAAGGTCCCAATATTGGTTTGATTAATTCTTTAGCAACGTTTGCAAGGGTTAATAAGTATGGTTTTATTGAAAGCCCATACCGTAAAATTATTGATGGTAAAGTGACTACGGAAGTTGTTTATCTTTCTGCTATGGAAGAGTCTAAACATTATGTAGCGCAAGCTAATTCTTCATTAGATGCGGAAGGGCGTTTTATTGAAGAATTTGTTGTTTGTCGTCATGCTGGTGAAGTTTTGATGGCGCCGCGCGATCATGTTGACTTGATGGATGTCTCGCCTAAACAGTTAGTATCAGTGGCAGCTGCTCTTATTCCATTTTTAGAAAATGATGATGCGAATCGCGCTCTGATGGGTTCCAATATGCAGCGTCAAGCGGTTCCACTTGTGCGTGCTGAAGCACCATTTGTTGGTACGGGTATGGAGTCAGTCGTTGCTCGCGATTCTGGGGCAGCTATTGGTGCAAAACGGGGTGGTATTGTTGATCAAGTTGATGCAACACGTATCGTTATTCGTGCGACAGAAGATTTGGATCCTTCGAAATCAGGTGTTGATATTTATCGTCTGCAAAAGTTTCAGCGTTCTAATCAGTCTACTTGTATTAATCAACGACCTCTTGTCCATGTCGGTGAGCGGGTGGAGAAAGGTGATATTATTGCAGATGGTCCATCTACAGACCTTGGCGATTTAGCTCTTGGGAGGAATGTTCTTGTAGCATTTATGCCGTGGAATGGTTATAATTATGAGGATTCCATTTTACTTTCTGAGCGCATCGTTGTTGATGATGTTTTTACTTCGATTCATATTGAAGAATTTGAAGTTGCTGCACGTGATACAAAGCTTGGGCCGGAAGAAATTACTCGTGATATTCCTAATGTTGCGGAAGAAGCATTAAGAAATCTTGATGAGGCTGGTATTATTTACATTGGTGCTGAGGTTCAGCCGGGTGATATTTTGGTTGGTAAAATAACACCCAAAGGTGAAAGTCCCATGACGCCAGAAGAAAAACTTTTGCGTGCAATTTTTGGAGAAAAGGCTTCAGATGTTCGCGATACTTCTATGCGGATGCCTCCTGGAACCTTTGGAACAGTTGTAGAAGTGCGTGTTTTTAATCGCCATGGTGTGGGAAAAGATGAACGTGCTATGGCAATTGAGCGTGAAGAAATTGAACGTTTGGCTAAAGACCGTGATGATGAACAGTCAATCCTTGATCGTAATGTTTATGCGCGTCTTTCTGATATGTTGACAGGAAAGTTTGCTGTAGAGGGTCCAAAAGGATTTTCAGAAAGTAGGAAGCTTGATAGTGTAGTTATGGGTGATTACCCACGTTCGCAATGGTGGCAGTTTTCTGTTGAGGATGAAAAGCTTCAGAATGAGATTGAAGCTTTGCGTAAGCAGTATGATGAATCGAAAGAAGCGCTGCAACGCCGTTTTATGGATAAAGTTGAAAAAGTTCAAAGAGGCGATGAAATGCCGCCTGGTGTTATGAAAATGGTTAAAGTTTTTGTAGCGGTGAAACGCAAAATTCAACCAGGTGATAAAATGGCGGGGCGTCATGGTAACAAAGGTGTTGTGTCGCGAATTGTTCCAGTAGAAGATATGCCGTTTCTTGAAGATGGAACACATGCTGATATTGTATTAAATCCGCTTGGTGTCCCTAGTCGTATGAACGTTGGACAAATTCTTGAGACTCATCTTGGCTGGGCTTGTGCAGGTATGGGAAAGAAAATTGGTGATTTAGTAGATAGTTATCGAGAAACTGGGGATATACTTCCTTTACGGAAGCGTATAGAGAGTTTTATTCCTGATAATGGTCGTAATGAATCTGTACGTCAATATGATGATGAGAGTCTTTATAAATTGGCATTGCAGATGAGGAAAGGTGTTTCAATTGCGACACCTGTATTTGATGGAGCTCATGAATCTGATATTAATACGATGTTAGAAGATGCAGGTTTGGACAGTTCAGGGCAGGTTACTCTTTATGATGGTCGGACTGGTGAGCCTTTTGATCGTCCTGTTACTGTGGGTTACATTTATATGCTTAAATTGCATCACCTCGTTGATGATAAGATTCATGCTCGTTCGATTGGGCCTTATTCTCTTGTTACTCAACAGCCGTTAGGTGGTAAGGCACAATTTGGAGGTCAGCGTTTTGGTGAAATGGAGGTTTGGGCTCTTGAAGCATATGGTGCTGCATATACTTTGCAGGAGATGTTAACAGTTAAGTCAGATGATGTTGCTGGTAGAACAAAAGTCTATGAGGCAATTGTACGTGGTGACGATACATTTGAGGCTGGTATACCTGAAAGCTTTAATGTGTTGGTGAAGGAGATGCGTTCACTTGCTCTTAATGTGGAGCTTGATGATGCGCGTGAACTTATTGCACAGAGAACGTCATCCGATGTGACGGAACAATAGTTTTTAGGAGTATGTTTAAATTAACGTGCTTTAACTGTTCTGAGAGGTTAATAAAGTTAAGATAGTGCAGATGCAGTGTAAAATAAAAACAGACTTTAAGTTAAAGTCTGTGTAAAATTAATATCTATTTAATAGGTTCTAAGAATCTTTGAAGGAGAACAGCATGAACCACGAGGTCATGAATCTTTTCAATCCTCAGTCGCCAGCGCAGACATTTGACTCTATTCGTATTTCAATTGCTAGTCCTGAGAAGATTCTGTCTTGGTCATATGGTGAAATAAAGAAGCCTGAGACTATTAATTATCGTACCTTTAAACCAGAGCGTGATGGCCTTTTTTGTGCGCGTATATTTGGTCCTATTAAGGATTATGAGTGCTTATGTGGCAAATATAAACGTATGAAATATAAAGGTATTATATGTGAAAAGTGCGGTGTAGAAGTTACTTTATCGCGAGTGCGGCGTGAGCGCATGGGGCATATTGAACTTGCGGCACCAGTTGCTCATATTTGGTTTTTAAAATCTCTGCCAGGTCGTATTTCTACTCTTTTAGATCTAACTTTGAAGGATATTGAAAGGGTTCTTTATTTTGAAAATTATATTGTAACAGAGCCAGGGTTAACACCTCTTAAGCTTCATCAGCTTCTTTCTGAAGAAGAGTATATGCTTGCTGTTGATGAATTTGGAGAAGATCAGTTCACGGCTATGATCGGCGCTGAAGCTATTTATGAGCTTTTGGCTGGTATGGAATTAGATAAAATAGCAAATGATTTACGTGCTGAGTTATCTGAAACGACTTCAGAATTAAAGCAGAAAAAGCTCATTAAAAGACTGAAGATTGTTGAAAACTTTCTTGAGTCTGGTAATAAACCAGAGTGGATGATTATGAAGACAATTCCGGTTATTCCGCCGGATTTGCGTCCATTAGTTCCTCTTGATGGTGGCCGTTTTGCAACATCAGATTTAAATGATCTTTATAGGAGGGTTATAAATCGTAATAATAGATTGAAGCGATTAATTGAATTGCGTGCTCCTGGAATTATTGTGCGTAATGAAAAGCGTATGGTTCAGGAAGCTGTTGATGCATTGTTTGATAATGGTCGTCGTGGGCGTGTGATTACAGGGGCGAATAAGCGCCCATTAAAGTCGCTTTCTGATATGCTTAAGGGGAAACAAGGGCGTTTTCGTCAGAATTTGTTAGGTAAGCGTGTAGATTATTCGGGTCGTTCTGTTATTGTTACGGGTCCAGGATTGAAATTGCACCAATGTGGTCTTCCTAAAAAAATGGCTCTGGAGTTATTTAAGCCGTTTATTTATGCGCGCCTTGATGCCAAAGGGTATTCATCAACTGTAAAGCAGGCGAAAAAACTTGTCGAAAAAGAACATCCAGAAGTTTGGGATATTTTAGACGAAGTTATTCGTGAACATCCTGTTTTACTGAATCGTGCTCCGACATTGCACCGTTTGGGCATTCAAGCCTTTGAACCTATTTTGATTGAGGGAAAAGCTATACAGCTTCATCCATTAGTGTGTACTGCTTTTAATGCAGATTTTGATGGAGATCAAATGGCAGTACATGTTCCACTTTCTCTTGAAGCGCAGCTTGAAGCTCGTGTTTTAATGATGTCAACCAATAATATCCTCCATCCAGCCAATGGTGCGCCAATTATTGTTCCATCACAGGATATGGTCCTTGGTCTTTATTATCTTTCCATTGTTTTAGAAAAAGAGCCAGGTGAAGGGATGGCATTTGCTGATATAGGTGAGCTGCATCATGCTTTGGAAAATAAGGTGATAACTCTCCATACAAAGATTAAAGGCCGCTTTAATAATATGGGTCAAGATGGAAGAGCGGTTCCTAAACTGTATGATACTACACCTGGTCGTTTAATCATTGGTGAGCTTTTGCCTAAAAATTCAAATATTTCTTTTGATATTGTCAATCAGGAAATGACTAAAAAGAACATTTCAAAAATAATTGATCAGGTTTATAGGCATTGTGGACAAAAAGAGACTGTTATTTTCTGTGATCGTATTATGCAGCTTGGCTTTTCTTATGCTTGCCGTGCTGGGATTTCATTTGGTAAAGATGATATGGTTATTCCTGATAGTAAGCCACGTTTAGTTGCAGAAACAGAAGCTTTGGCTAAAGAATACGAACAGCAGTATAATGATGGTTTAATTACTCAGGGTGAAAAATATAATAAGGTTGTCGATGCTTGGGGTAAATGTACTGACCGTGTTGCATATGAAATGATGAAGCGTCTTCAGACTGTTGAGTTTGATCCTGAAACAGGTCGTCAGCGGCAAATGAATTCAATCTATATGATGTCACATTCTGGTGCACGTGGTTCTGCTAATCAGATGAAACAGTTAGCAGGTATGCGTGGGTTAATGGCAAAACCATCAGGTGAAATTATTGAAACACCAATTATTTCAAACTTTAAAGAAGGTCTCACTGTTAATGAGTATTTTAATTCGACTCATGGTGCACGGAAGGGACTTGCTGATACTGCCTTAAAAACTGCTAACTCTGGTTATTTAACAAGGCGTCTTGTGGATGTTGCGCAGGATGCTATTATTTCTGCAGTTGATTGTGGTACTGTAAAGGGGCTTACTATTCAGCCGATTGTTGATGCAGGGCAAATTGTTGCGTCACTTGGTCAAAGGGTTCTTGGTCGTACGGCACTTATTGATATTTTGCATCCAACTTCTGGGGAAGTTATCCTTGAAGGTGGCGCTATGATTGAGGAAGCTGATGTTGTGAGGATTGAAGAAGCTGGGATTCAGTCTGTTCAAATCCGTTCCGCTTTAACATGTGAAACACGCCTTGGGGTTTGTGCTAAGTGTTATGGTCGTGATTTAGCGCGTGGAACACCAGTTAATCAAGGTGAAGCAGTTGGTGTGATTGCCGCTCAATCGATTGGTGAGCCTGGGACTCAGCTCACTATGCGTACTTTCCATTTAGGTGGAACAGCTCAAGTGGTTGATTCATCTCATTTAGAAGCATCCTATGAAGGTACAATAGAAATTCGTAATCGCAATGTTGTTCGTAATTCTGAAGGGCATTTAGTAGTTATGGGGCGCAATGTGGTTATAATTATCAAGGACGAAACTGGGAAAGAGCGTATAGCGCATCGTATTAGTTATGGCGCGCATATTTTTGTCGATGATGGTGATATTGTTAAATGTGGTCAGCGTATAGCTGAATGGGATCCTTATACACGTCCAATTTTAACTGAAGTTGATGGTTACGTAGGTTTTGAAGATATGATTGATGGTTTATCAGTTACTGAGACGACTGATGAATCAACAGGTATTACAAAACGTTTGGTTGTCGATTGGCGTGCAAACCCTCGTGGTGCTGAGTTAAAGCCAGCTATTGTTATTCATGAGGATGAAAAAGGAAAGGCTATAGCTAAATTATATAAAGGTGGTGAAGCTCGTTACATGATGTCAGTGGAAACTATTCTTTCTGTTGAGCCTGGTGCTCATGTAAAGGCTGGTGATGTCATTGCGCGTTTACCAATGGAAAGTGCTAAGACAAAAGATATTACAGGTGGTTTGCCACGAGTAGCTGAGCTTTTTGAAGCACGGCGTCCAAAAGATCACGCTATTATTGCTGAAGTTAGTGGTACAATTCGCTTCGGTCGTGGTTATAAAAATAAGCGTCGTATTATCATTGAGCCACATGATGAATCTCTTGAGTCAGTAGAGTATTTGATTCCAAAGGGTAAATTATTTCATTTTCAAGAAGGCGATCAAATTGAAAAAGGAGATTATATTCTTGATGGTAATCCAGCACCTCATGATATTTTAGCAATTAAAGGTGTTGAAGCTTTGGCCTCTTATCTTGTTAATGAAATTCAGGAAGTTTACCGTTTGCAGGGTGTTTTGATTAATGATAAGCATATTGAGGTAATTGTCCGCCAAATGTTACAAAAAGTAGAGATTACTGAATCTGGAGATTCTGGTTATATTCCAGGCGATAATGTTGATCGTATTGAATTAGATGAAATTAATGATAATTTGATAGCAGAAGGGAAAAGGCCGGCATCAGGTAATCCTATTCTTCTTGGGATTACAAAAGCATCTCTTCAAACACCGTCTTTTATTTCTGCTGCATCATTCCAGGAAACAACTCGAGTACTTACCGAAGCGGCAGTTTCTGGAAAAATTGATACATTGCAAGGATTGAAGGAAAATGTGATTGTTGGTCGTCTTATTCCTGCAGGAACAGGTGGTACAATTGCTCAAATACGCCGTATTGCTGCAGTTCGTGATGGTTTAATTGTAGATGAACGGTGTAAATCTGGTAATAACGAGATGGCTAAGGTTATGTTAACAAATATGACGGTGAATACACCTGTTGAATAGTTTGAGCATATAAAAGTAATGTAAAAACGTCTATATGGTATTTAGACGTTTTAAGAATTTTAAGAAATGAAAATAGCTGAAACTCTATTTATAAAAAATAAGGAATATATAATGTAGATAGAGTTGTTGGTATATTGTAGAAAGAAGATAATATTATTTGAAAAAAGGTAGTTGGTTGAGTGCCATGAAATTTTTGCTTTTATATTTTTTATTGAGAGGCGATTAAAGCAAATGGTTAGAAATTTTTCTTAAAAGATTAAAAACTAATTGTTTTTTACTATAGAGAACTTGTGTGATTAGAAAAGTTTTTTCTTTAAAGAAAAGAAAAAATAGAGAATGGTGTGATAGAAAAACTTTTATAGGTATACACATTGTTGATAAGCGTGTTCTATGAGAACAGAACGATAAGATGTATGGATATTATTCAATTAGTGAATTGACACGTGAATTTTCAATTACTGCTCGTACTTTGCGTTATTATGAAGAAGAGGGCCTGCTTGTACCTTTTCGTCGTGGGAGTACACGGTTTTATACTCAAACAGATCGTCATAAATTAAAACAGATATTACGGGCTAAAAGAGTTAATTTTTCTTTATCTGAAATATCTGAGATGTTGACCGTGGTGGAGAGATTGCCGAACGATGAGGAAAAGCTTAAAGAATTAATTGCAGGCGTTAATAAAAAGCGCGCTTATTTACAACAAATGCAGCGTGATATTGATGATATTTTACATGATTTAGAATGCATTGAAGAGATTTTTTTTGAGAATTTAGCAGAATTGGGTGTAAAATATTAGTTTTTAAATTTATTTTTATGATTATTTTTTCATTGCAGGAGAAGTTCTGTGTGAATTCTTAATTAAGAAGGCACAAACAAAGTTTTGAATATATAAAGTCGTTGAGGAATAAATTAAATAAAAGCGTGGAAAGTTTCCAAACAGTATATTGGCTGCTAAAAAAATCTTGATATTCAGGCTTATTTTTATATGAAAAGGAAGAAGAAAATGGTAGATTCCTCGAGTGACATTTTTCAATCTATTTTGTCGAGAAAGTCAATTAGGGCGTTTACTGATCAGCCAGTTTCAGAAGAAACGATTAATAAAATTTTAGATTTTGCGGCGCGTTCTCCATCTGGAGGAAATCTGCAGCCGTGGCAAGTAATCGTTCTTACCGGGGAAGTGTTGCAACATGTTGGGCAGGAACTTTCGAAGTTAGTATTGTCTGGTGTGCAAGCGGAACGTGAATATCATTATTATCCGCGTCAGTGGCGTGAACCTTATGCTTCTCGGCGTAAAAAAATAGGTTTAGACCTTTATAAGAGCCTTGGGATCAAAAAAGATGAACAAGAAAAAATACTTCATCAGAAGGCAAGGAATTTTTTCTTTTTCGGTGCTCCTGTAGGACTTTTGTTTACAATAGATGGTGATATGGAAATGGGAAGTTGGCTTGATTTGGGTATGTTTATGCAAACCATTATGCTGGCTGCACGGGGATTTGGGCTTGATACATGCCCTCAAGCTTCTCTTGCCGATTATCCTAAACAAACTCGTCCTCTTTTATCTGTACCTTCTGATAGGAAGATTATTTGTGGTATGGCTCTTGGGTATCGTGATATAAATGCTCCAGAAAACAGTATTGAAACTGATCGTGAACCAATTAACAATTTTGTACGTTTTATTAAATCAGCTTCATAGAGTGTTTTTATGTGATTAAATAATAAAATTAAGATATTAAGGTATTATAAAAATATTTCAGTAGGATTTATTTTGCTTACTTAACTTTAATATTGCATATTAATATTTATTTTAATAGGTTCGATGCATTAATATAATGATTGTTATAGGATTATTGTAAGTTTTTTTACAGGGTTGCTATGGGAAGCGTTCTAGAAAGAAAGTGTTGGATAGTTGCAAGACGGGCAACATTAATTTTCATTATCGTTATTTTTTTAGTTTATCTCACAACTTAATTTTGAATAACATAGAAGTGGTAAAAAATATATGCTTTGAATTTATATTTAATTTTGAGGTGATTAGTGTTTTTATCCGTTTTTGAACTCTTTAAAATTGGTATCGGGCCTTCTAGTTCACATACAATGGGGCCAATGACTGCTGCTAATATGTTTTTGCAGGAAATTATGACACAAAATCTTGCTTTGTCATCTTGTGCAAGAATTTCTCGTATACGTGTTTATCTTTATGGTTCATTAGCATTTACGGGAATTGGTCATGCTACAGATAGGGCTATTATATTAGGGCTTTTAGGAGAAAAGGCATCAACTGTTGATCCTGATCTTATGAGTTCACTTTTGGAAAAGGTGGAGCAAGAAAAACAAGTACAGCCAAAGGGGCACCCTCCTTATCAGTTTGATTTGCGTAGTGATCTTATTTTTGAACGAAATATGATTTTACCAGGTCATCCAAATGGGCTTGCATTTGAGGGGCTTGATGCAGATGGAAATACCCTTTTACGTCAAGTTTATTATTCTATTGGTGGTGGCTTTGTTGTAACAGAAGATGAGTTAAGTCGTATAAGTAATGATACAAAACTACAAACCCCTGAAGTTCCATATCCTTTTGATTCTGCTAATAATATGTTATTAATGGCAAAAAAATCAGGATTATCAATTGCAGAGATGAAGCGCATAAATGAAGAAACGACGATGGAACGTTCTGCTCTTGATAATGGGCTTGATGCAATTTTTTCAGCCATGACAAATTGCATTGATAGGGGACTTTCACAAGAAGGTGAGTTGCCAGGTGAGCTGCATGTTAAAAGACGTGCTAAAAAACTACATGATAAACTTTTGGAAAGTAGAGAAAAAAATCATAATCATCCATTCTTGGCTAATGATTGGCTTTCTGTTTATGCTATAGCTGTAAATGAAGAAAATGCAGCGGGTGGTCGTGTTGTAACTGCACCGACAAATGGTGCAGCGGGCGTTGTGCCTGCAGTGTTGCGTTATTATCTCCAATTCAGTGATTATTCGGATCGAGCAGGAATACATAATTTTTTATTAACAGCTGCGGCTATTGGTGGAGTTATTAAACACAATGCTTCTATTTCTGGTGCAGAAGTTGGTTGTCAAGGTGAGGTTGGGACTGCATCTTCAATGGCTGCTGCGGGGTTGACAGCAGCATTAGGTGGTACGCCAGCTCAAATTGAAAATGCTGCAGAAATTGCTCTTGAACATCATTTAGGGATGACGTGTGATCCAGTCGCAGGTCTTGTACAAGTTCCTTGTATTGAGCGTAATGCGATGGGCGCTGTAAAAGCTGTGACCGCTTCTTCTCTCGCATTGCACAGTAATGGGCAGCATTTTGTTTCTCTTGATGCTTGTATAAAAACTATGCGTCAAACAGGGCATGATATGAGTGATTGTTATAAAGAGACAAGTAAAGCTGGCCTTGCAGTGAATGTAACATCTTGTTAAGTGTGCGGTGATATTAGTATAACAGATGATACATTAAATATTAATCGTAATAAATATTAGTACTATAATAAACGTATATAATAGGAAATATTATGTATATCTATTTTAAGAAATTATCTAGAGATCATTAAAGAAGTATTTTATTGCATTGTTAATTAAGATGATTTAACTGTAATTTTTGTAGCAGGGTTTATGTTTTAAATATTCAAGAATATTTCAATATTCAATTAGCAATGCAAGTAAATATACCTAAATAGTTTATGGTACACTTTTGCAAAATAATTCTATTTAAAAGTTGAAAGTGCCGCGGATAAGTAAAATGTAGGGTGCGATTCTCGTAAGGGAAACTATACTGAAAGTAGCACAGGGATAGCTTTGTTAACTAAGCGGTTTTGTATCGCTTTTGTCTATAACGCTAAATATTTGTTGCTCCTAAACGGATTTTAATAGGTATACTGCCAGTTTGGCTTACAACACGTAAATGAATGCGCACAGGAGGGATAGCTAAACGGCGGTTTCTGGTTGTTTGGCAAATAAGAAGATTGACAAGAGATTGTGTGCTTAGCGTAGTGGGAGCATGTTTCAAGTCAGTAAGTTTTATCATAGCGTTATGAAGAGAACGCAGTGAAGTAAAAGATGACTGCTTCAACAATTTTTCTTTTTCAAGGAATGAATCAATAGCGTCATGTATCATGGACTGCCCTTAATGCGAGATTAAAAATTTTTAATAAGCTACAATATAGCAGTTAAAATTTGCTTTCTTTAAAGTAGAACATGCACTAGAAGCCGCTTTTTTTGATGAAAAGCCTATAAATCTAGCACGATAATAATGATGTCCACTTTTTTCAAATGGCTGCGTATGTAAAGAGGTGTATTTCAAAGCTGAATAAGCTGTATTTTTTGCTTTTACAAGCAATTTTTTTGCTTGTTTTCTATCAGAAAGAGAACCAATTTGAATAGCCCATCCAGTATTCGTAGATAAAGCTGCAGTAACAATTTTTACGGATTCAGTTTTTTGGGGGTTAGGTATTGGTATAATCACCTGATTTACAGCAGATATTGCTGTATCAAAATTTTTAGGTTGTTCTGCGAGTGCTGTCAATATAGTAGAAATTTCATCATCAAATTCGGTGGAATTAGCTTTCATAAGTGGTATAGGAGTATTCACACCGGTAGGTAAGTTATAATTTGCAAAAGCTATTAAACGTTCACCACTCTGTATACGACTTGCTTTTGGAAGGTAGTGATTTAATAAATCAACCATATGATCATCTCGTGCGGCAGATGATTTTCCTCCCATGACGACAGCGACAATAGAGCGACCTTCGATACGCATTGATGTCGCTAAATTAGAACCTGACATTTGTGTATAGCCCGTTTTAATTCCATCGACACCTTTTACCATCTTAACTAATCTATTATGGCTGTTAATTGTTTGTCCATGAAAGGTAAAACTTGTTGTTTTAAATAGTTTATACTGCTTTGGAAAATGCTGACGTAAGGCCAATGATAAAGTAGCCATATCTTTTGCTGTAGAATAATTGCGTGTGTCTGGAAGTCCAGACGCATTCGCGAAGTGAGTATTTATCATACCGAGTTTTTTTGCTTTTTTCGTCATCATTATAGCAAATTTTTTTTCATTGCCACCGAGATATTCAGCAATAGCGGTTGCAACATCATTTGCTGATTTTGTAACAAGCGCTTTAGCTGCTGCTTCTGCAGAAATTGTTTGACCCACTTTAAGCCCGATTTTTGTTGGTGGACGTTTTGCAGCGTAACTTGAAATGGGAATTGGTGTATTTGGTGTTATACGACGCGCATGCATAGCCTCAAAAAGTATGTATAATGTCATCATTTTTGTTAATGAAGCAGGATAACGCTTCAGCGTTGCATTTTTCTGAAATAAGGTTTTTCCTGTATTTGCATCTATAACAATAGCTGCATATTTATCGGGATAGACTCCTTTGGGAGTGGCTGATGCCCAAGAACAAGAAAAAAAAGTCAAAGCGATAACAAAAATCGTTAGCTTTTGGTAGTAACGTACAATTATTTGTCGGCAATTAATATACACTTGCTGTATCCCATGTCTTTATTTACTCTGGAATCCTCTCAAGGCCCCTTTTGCTATAGTCTGCCTGTATAGTTTAAATAAATGGTGTTACTAATTTATTGACAGAAATAATTTTATTAATTCATATTTGATCTAACTTAACTATGAAAAAAATACTTTTTTATGCAAACGCGTGTTGTAATAGTTATGAAAGGGCTTAAAATTACTGAAAACATGCTCCACGAAAAATAATGCGATGCAAAATTAATGAAAAACTTTATAACCTGTATCAGGAAAAATATCAAAATAATATGTACGAGAAAAAGGGCAAAAGTTGGAAAGTAAAAACATATGATTCTATCATTATGACTAAGATTAAAGTTAAATTTTAGATATTTAAATTGTACTGCGCGTTTTTATTTAGGAATAATTATACGGTTACGGGTTTCATTATTTGAGAGAAGATTTTTTAAAAAAGTTTCGAAAAAACACTGTGCATTATGTTAAATTCATTGAAATGGAATGAATTATGCGGGGTTAATGCTTTAAATAATGAAGTGATTGAAATGAAAGTGATGCAAATTATGGGACGCACACGTCTAAAAAGATATCTGTTACAATGTGTAATGGAATGGAAGTGAGGGTGGTATGCCATCTTTTACACCAAATCTTGAAAAAGCGTTGCATAGCGCATTAACGATTGCTACTCAAGCACAACATGAATACGCGACATTGGAGCATCTTCTGCTTGCTTTGCTAGATGATGTCGATGTAAGTTCAGTTCTCCAGGCTTGTCAGGTCAACTTGGAAGAATTACGTAGACGTTTAATGAATTATATCCAATCAGAGCTAGATACAAAAATTGGTGCGAATAAAGACACAAAGCCTACAGCATTTTTACAACGTGTTATTGAACGTGCAGTGATACATGCTCAATCTGCCGGAAAAGATGAAGTTTCTGGGGTAAATGTCCTTGTTGCAATTTTTTCTGAACATGAAAGTCATGCAGCATATTTTCTTCAGGAAGGAGGGATGACATGCTATGATGCTATGCGTTTTATATCATACGGTATCCCACGTGATGATGGATTATCTATGTTGCTGGAAGATATTGAAGGACAATTGGATCAGCAGATTTGGGATAATGATGAAAAAGCGACGAGTACACTTTTTACTTACTGTGTTGATCTAAATTGCAAAGCACGTCATGGAAAAGTTGATTTATTGATTGGTCGTGATTTAGAAATTTCACGGATGATTCAGATTTTATGTAGAAGATCAAAAAATAATCCGATTTTGGTAGGTGATCCTGGCGTTGGAAAAACAGCTATAATTGAGGGGTTGGCTAAGCGCATTATTGATGGGCGAGTTCCTGAAGTTTTGGCAAATGCTACAATATTTTCTCTTGATATAGGTAAACTTGTTGCTGGTACGCGCTATCGTGGTGATTTTGAAGAACGATTTAAACAGGTTATTAAAGATTTTGAAGATCATACAGATGCTATTTTGTTTATTGATGAAATTCATACATTGATTGGAGCAGGAACTACATCAGAGGGAAATATCGATGCGGCTAATCTTTTAAAACCTGCATTATCTTCAAAATCCATTCGGTGTATTGGTTCGACAACTTACAGAGAATATCGAAAGTTTTTTGAACAAGATCGAGCTTTAGAGAGACGTTTTCAAAAAATTGATATTAATGAGCCTTCTGTTCCGGATGCTATTAAAATTTTGCGAGGGTTAAAGCCTTATTTTGAAAATTTTTATCAGATAAAGTATACTGATGACGCAATGAAAGCCTCTGTAAAACTATCTTCACGGTATATAGTTGATCGTTGTCTTCCTGATAAAGCTATTGATGTTGTTGATGAAAGTGGTGCGGCGCAAATGCTTTTGTCCCAAAAGCGGCGAAAAAAAAGTATAGGTGTTAAAGAGATTGAAGCAACCGTTGCTGCTATGGCAAGGATACCATCAAAAACAGTTTCTAGCGATGATCAAAAAGTTCTTAGTAATCTTGAAAAAGAGCTGAAGCATGTCATTTATGGGCAAGATCAGGCAATTACAGCGTTAGTATCTTCAATTAAGTTGGCGCGAGCAGGGTTACGCGATTCGGAAAAGTTAATAGGAAGCTATCTATTTTCAGGGCCAACAGGTGTAGGAAAAACTGAAATTGCAAAACAGCTTGCATCTTCCTTGGGGATTGAATTATTACGCTTTGATATGTCGGAATATATGGAACGACATACAGTTGCACGTTTAATAGGTGCTCCTCCAGGATACATAGGCTTTGATCAAGGTGGTCTTCTTACAGATGCTGTTGATAAGAATCCTCATGCAGTTCTATTACTGGATGAGATAGAAAAGGCTCATCCAGAATTGTTTAATATTTTATTACAGGTGATGGATTACGGAAGACTAACCGATCATAATGGAAAGAAAATTGATTTTCGTAATGTTGTCTTGATTATGACAACTAATGCTGGTTCTTCAGATATGGCAAAATCACCTATTGGTTTTGGTGAAAAAAATCATTACAGTTACGATATAGAGACCATTAACCGATTGTTTGCGCCAGAATTCCGTAATCGATTAGATGCTATCATTCCGTTTGCACCTCTATCCCATCAAATAATCGGCCGGATTGTACAAAAGTTTATTTTTCAGCTTGAAGCGCAGTTAGCAGATCGAGGAATTTATTTTGAATTAAGCACCTCCGCAATGATTTGGCTTGCTAATAAAGGCTACGATTCCCAGATGGGAGCGCGTCCATTAAGTCGTGTCATACAAGAACATATCAAGAAACCATTAGTTGATGAAATTTTATTCGGAAGGTTGCGTCATGGTGGTATGGTTCATGTATTGACACAAAAAATGAATGGGAAAAAAGAAAAATTGCAATTAGAAATTTCATCTTCCAAAGCATCTGTTTGTTCAAAAAAGAGCAAAATAATACATCTTTCAAAAGGGAAGATATGCAAAAAAAAGCTTTGCAAATTAAAAGAGTCTTAAAGGGCAGATCGAATTTTTTTTGCATTTTCTTCAAGTATTTCTGTAGACGTTACAATATTATTATGAGGGATAAGTTCTATTCCTTCCATGCGTGGTATGATATGGAAGTGGAGATGGTAAACAGTTTGCTGACTAGCTGCTTCATTAAATTGCATAATCGTTACACCATCTGCTTTAAAAGCTTTTTTGACAGCGTTAGCGATTTTTTGTACAACCTTAATAACTGGAAACAATGTTTCAGTATCTGCATCCAGTAAATTTCTAGAACCTTTTCGAGGGATGACCAATGTGTGCCCCGGAGCTTGTGGCATGATATCCATAAATGCAATGACATCATCATCTTCATAAACACGAACAGAAGGGATTTCATTGCGAATCAATTTAGCAAAAACATTGTTGTCATCATAAGTTTGTTTCATACAATCATTCCTTCTTATTAATTTTATTTTAAAGTTTTAAAATAAAAAAGAGTGCAACATTTTAAAAGTATGAGCTAAGAGATTCTTTCATTTGGTTTTAGCATTATGGAATCTTCATTATTGGTAGGAGGAAGATATCTCTACGATGGCTTCAACTTCTACCGGAACATTCATAGGAAGAACAGAAACACCGATGGCAGAGCGAGCATGTTTTCCTGCTTCACCGAGGATATTAACAAATAGATCAGAAGCTCCGTTAGCTATGAGAGGAATGTCGGTAAAGTTGGAATCCGCGGCAACGAAGACTGTGGTTTTTACTATTTTTTTTATTTTATCCAAATTACCAAGAGTTGCTTTTATTTGCGCAAGGATATTGATAGCACATACTTCAGCTGATTTTTTTGCTTGTTCGATGTTTACAGCTACTCCAACTTTTCCAACTGTAATTGGTTTTCCGTTTAAAAGAGGGAGCTGTCCAGAAATAAAAAGCTGATTGTTACTTTGTGATACTGCTACATAATTTGCAATGGGCTGAGTTGCGTCAGGTATAGTGATACCTAATATTTTTAAACGGTTTTCAATCAAGTTTGTCATAATTTAAATCCCATAGCTATTTTATAATACACTTATTGCATAAACTATTTTTCAGTTTAAGAAAATGCGTAGTTAATTAAAAGTTGATCTTTGTTGCCTTATTGTATGAATGATGTGCAATAGGGAGAATTGGAAATTAGAAATTATGAGATCATTGTTTGTAATAATTTTTTATGTTATTTTTTTATGTTCTGCGAGAGCTGAAGGGGATATTTTTGTTGCACCTCATAGGGCTATTTATGATTTTCAGCTTGATAGCGCTCCTAGTGAAATGGCAATTTTAGGAATGACTGGACGAATGGTGTTTGAGCTCAAAGGTTCAGCATGTCAGGGGTATACTACACGTTTTCGTTTTATTAGTCGTGTTCATATTGAAGATATGCCTGCACGTTTAACTGATCAACAGACAACCAGTTATGAAACAGGTGATGGTCGTGCGTTTCGTTTTAGTGTTACAAATCAGGTTGGACAGGATGTTGCGCATAATTCTGAGGGGTCAGCTGAACGTACTAAAGATGGAATTACTGTTAAATTGCAAAAGCCAAAAAAAACAGAGTATAAGCTTGCAACAGCTGAGTTTCCGGTTATGCAGTTAAAAAATATTATTCGGCATGCTAAAGCAGGCTATAGTTTCTATAATACTACTGTGTTTGATGGTACAGATAAAGCAGATAAAGTTATAAAAGAAAGTGTCATTATTGGGAAAAAAAAGACAAAGATATTTGATATTTCTGATATTGAGGCAACCAAGATAGAAAAGTTGATGGAAGGGGAGTATTGGCCGGTTACAATTTCTTATTTTGATGATTCAGAAAATAGAGATGGTTTGCCTATTTACCGCACCAGCTTTCTTTTACATGAAAACGGTATCATGCGTGATCTTCGTGTAGATTATGGGATTTTTTCAGTGCGTGCAAAATTGAATAATCTTGAACTATTTGAGGAAGGTAAGAATTTGAGCCAATGTAAACATTAGATAATTTCAGAAAATAACTTGAAAAAGAATCAAATATTAGTATGTTTGCATCATTCCACACGCGAAGTTTGGGTGTGAGCAGAGAGGTTTAGCATTTAGCGAGCATCCCCCGGTAATAGGTTTTTCCTGTTTTTTTCGCGGAGGTTCAACCGGAAAGGATAGATTATGGCATTACCAGATTTTACTATGCATCAACTTTTAGAAGCAGGCGTGCATTTTGGCCACCAGACTCATCGCTGGAATCCAAAAATGTCTCCATATATTTATGGGCAGCGCAATAATGTGCACATTATTGACCTTGCTCAAACTGTTCCACTTTTGCATCAGGCACTTAAACTTATTTCTGATACAGTTGCACGGGGTGGTCGCATTTTATTTGTCGGTACTAAGAGACAGGCAGCTGATATTATTGCTGATGCAGCAAGTCGCTCAGCGCAATATTATGTCAATGCGCGTTGGCTTGGTGGTATGCTGACAAACTGGAAGACGATTTCCAATTCAATACACCGTTTGTGTAAACTTGATAAAATTCTCGCTGCTGAAGCTCAAGGTTTCACTAAGAAGGAGCGTTTAAACCTTGAGCGCGATCGTGAGAAGCTTAATCGTGCACTTGGTGGTATTAAAGATATGGGATCTGTTCCAGACCTTATATTTATTATTGATACAAATAAAGAAAGCATCGCGATTCAGGAAGCAAAGCGTTTGAATATTCCAGTTGTTGCTATTATTGATACTAATTGTGATCCTGATGATATTGATTACCCAATTCCAGGTAATGATGATGCTTCACGTGCGATTTCTCTGTATTGTGATCTTGTTGCTCGTGCAGTTCTTGATGGTATTGCTCGTCAGCAGGGTGCAATGGGCATTGATTTAGGAGCTCAAGCTGATGCGCCTGTAGAGCCCATTTTAGATAATGTAGCTCCAGTTTCTGAGCAGTAATTAAAAGCACTTATTAAGATAGTTGTTTTTTAAAAAAGATTGTGGGCGTGTATAAGGTTCTTTGCACGTTTTATTATTACAGAACAAAGAGGCAAGTAAATATGAGTATTACGGCTGCACAAGTGAAAGAACTTAGAGAGTTATCTGGTGCTGGTATGATGGACTGCAAAGCAGCTTTAGAAAAGACGAATGGTGATATGGAATCTGCAGTTGATTGGCTTCGTAAAAAAGGTATAGCTAAAGCAGATAAAAAAGCTGGTCGTACAGCAGCTGAAGGGTTGATAGGGGTAGTCTCAAAAGATTTGAGTGCTGTTTTAGTTGAGGTTAATTCTGAAACAGATTTTGTTGCGCGCAACGACGTGTTTCAGAATATTGTGCGCAATGTAGCGATAGCTGCTTTGGATACTCAAGGTAGTGTTGAAGCTGTTTCAACATCTATTTACCCTGGTTCTGAAAAGACTGTAGAGGCGACAATAAAAGATGCAATTGGTACGATTGGTGAAAATATGACATTTCGTCGTTCTGCTAAATTGTCTGTTGATGAAGGTATAGTTGCTACTTATATCCATAATAGTGTGGCTGAAGGGCTTGGAAAACTTGGTGTTTTAGTTGCTATTAAAACGAAAGGAAATAAAGAAGCTGCTGCTGCTTTTGGTCGTCAAATTGCGATGCATATTGCTGCAACTAATCCATTAGCGCTTACAGTAGAAGATGTTGATGTTGGTGCTGTTGAGCGTGAAAAAGCAATTTTTTCAGACCAGGCTCGTCAGTCTGGGAAGCCTGAGAATATTATTGAAAAAATGGTAGAAGGCCGTATGCGTAAGTTTTATGAAGAAGTTGTTTTGTTATCTCAAGCTTTTGTTATGAATCCTGATATTACTGTCGAAACAGCTTTAAAAGATGCTGAAAAATCAATTGGTGCGCCAGCAAAAATTGCGGGTTTTATTCGTTTTGCATTAGGTGAGGGTGTGGAAAAACAGGAATCTGATTTTGCAACAGAAGTTGCTGCGGCTGCAAAAGGTTAATTATTTTTTAAAATTGTTGATTGTAAATTCTGAATTTGCCACTGATTTTAAAATTATTAAAAAGAATGTTGATTATTTAGAGGGCGTCACGTGATAAAGTGGTGCCCTTTAGTGATGTCGAAAGCAAAAAGCTTTTGGGGAGATTATAAATGACATTAGCCCTTCGCTACAAGCGTATTCTATTAAAAGTTTCCGGTGAATCTCTTATGGGAGGACAAAGCTTTGGAATTGATGTTTCGGTGGCAGACCGTATTGCTTCTGATATTGCTGAAGTTCGGACAATGGGTGTAGAAGTTGCTGTTGTTATAGGTGGAGGGAATATCTTTCGTGGAGTTGCTGTTGCTTCACATGGTGGGGATCGTGTTACTGGAGATCACATGGGAATGCTTGCGACTGCTATTAATTCCTTAGCTTTACGGACATCATTGACAAAATTAGGGATTGAAACAGTTGTATTGTCTGCGATTGCAATGCCACAAATTTGTGAAAGTTTTTCACAGCGTAAGGCGATAAATTATATGAATCAGGAGAAAGTTGTTATTTTCGCAGGCGGTACTGGTAATCCATTTTTTACTACTGACTCTGCTGCCACTTTGCGTGCAGCAGAAATTGGTGCAGATATTTTACTGAAAGGAACGCAGGTGGATGGTATTTACTCGGCAGATCCAAAGATAGATCCTACGGCTAAGCGTTTTGATCAGTTAACCCATGTTGAGGTTTTGCGGCGAGGGTTATCTATTATGGATACAACGGCAGTTGCTTTAGCGCGAGAGAATAATGTACCAATTATTGTGTATTCCATTCATGAAAAAGGTGGCTTAGCTAAGGTGTTGAATGGGACGGGGCATTTTACGATAGTATCGGAGTGAATATAATTTGCGAGACGTGATTAAAGGAGATAGGAATATGAGTGTTGCGTCAATTATAGGTGATCTGAAACGTCGCATGGACGGAGCTATTTCAGCATTTAAGCATGAGTTAGGTGGTTTGCGGACTGGACGAGCATCTTCTAGTTTATTAGAGTCATTGACAGTTGAAGCTTATGATTCGATTGTTCCCATAAAACAGGTTGCTCATATTTCTGTGTTAGAGCCTCGGATGCTTTCGGTTTCTGTCTGGGATAAAGCGATGGTTGGGGCTGTAGAGCGTGCTATTCGCGATTCTGGACTTGGCTTAAATCCTATTACTGATGGTATGAATTTGCGTATTCCTTTACCTGAATTAAATGAAGAGCGCCGAAAAGAGCTCGTGAAAATTGCCCACCAATACGCAGAACAGGCTCGTGTTTCTATTCGTCACGTTCGTCGAGATGGTATGGATAGTTTAAAAAAGTTAGAAAAAGAAGGTGAAGTTGGTAAAGATGAGGCTCATGGTTTATCCGAAAAAGTCCAAAAGATTACAGATGCAGCTATTGCTGATATCGATAAAATTTTAGTTGCTAAAGAATCTGAAATTTTGCACGTTTAAAGTTATTTTTTAAATATACAAGGGTTATAAACCTATTTTATCGATAAGAGTAAGAAAGAGTTATATGCTTTATATAAAAGAGGAGTGCAATAAAATAGGTACATCTTGTTATATTGCCTAGCATATATGTTAGGCTGATTTGAAGTGGTTAGTATTTTAAAGTTATTATTTTTTTGAATAAAGTCAGTTTTAACAATGCGGTCTTGTTCATTAATGATTGTGCATTAAAGTTAAAAATTATCGTGTCAATTTTATAGTGTACGTTGAGGTAAAGTATATAATGCAAAATATAGTTATAGTACCGCAGACTTTCCGTTATTTTAATTGTGAAGTTTAATAAAATAAATGAAGTGATCCATTTTTATGACTTGTAATTTTTGAACATACTTTATAATAAAAAAACATTTTATCATGCAGAAAATGAATATTGGATTGAACATTTTAATTATTTGTAGATGTTGCAAATGACGGTGTTTCGAGTTTTATGGTTTGAGAGATTTTTATAAGTATGTGTTAAAATTGACCTTGAATTTTATTACGGAGTTAATATTGACTATTACGAATAGTGTTGCAGTGCATCAGATTAAGAATCACAGAAACTTTATAAATAAAAATGCTGTTTAGAAGAGTTTTTGGCGTACGTTTATTTTTTTAAATTTGGATATTGTTTTGTCTGATCTTATTTCTCGTACTTTGACGGCTTTTGTCTTTGGTGTTATTGCTTTAAGTTTAACGTGGTTCGGGGGGGCTTCATTTTCCTTATTTGTATGGCTAATTGGTGGTTTTATTCTTTATGAATGGATTAGTATTACAGAAGAAAAGTGGTGCATTTTACAAAAAGTATTAGCGGGTATCTTTTATTTAGTTTTTGGATTTCTTTTAGTCCTCGATGTATCTGCTTTATTGATTTTTTTTATTTTGATAGTTTTAGCTCTATTGTTAGCTGTGTGGTCTATTAAAAATATTGGTTGGGTTTTTTTCGGTTTTTTATATGTATCTTTTCCAGTTGTAGCTTTATCCTTTTTGCGAGGCCATGGAATGCTTGGATTCTGGGTTGTTATATTTTTATTTGCAATCGTTTGGGGAACAGATATTGCTGGGTATTTTAGTGGACGCATGTTTGGTGGGCCCAAATTAGCGCCGCGATTTTCACCTAATAAAACATGGTCAGGAGCAATCGGTGGGACGTTTGTTGGGGTTGTTAGTGGTGTATTGATTTCTTTTTTGTTTTTAGACGTAAGTTTAGAAGTTTTGTTTGTGGCATTGCTCGCATTCGTTTTATCAATTGTTTCGCAAATAAGTGATTTGGGGCAATCGTGGTTGAAGAGGCATTTTTCTGTTAAAGATTCGAGTTCTTTATTGCCTGGACACGGTGGGTTTATGGATCGTATGGATGGATTAGTGGGAGCTGCTTTTCTTCTTTATTTAATTGGTTCGTTTATGTCTGATATGGATACACCTTTTAATCTTTTTGGTATGGTTTAATTAGGAGGAGATATCTTGGAATTTTTGAATCATGTATTCGCTATAGGGGATTGGCTGTTGAGAGGCCTTAGCGTTTTTTTTGTCGCTATGATTATTATTTTTGTGCATGAAACTGGGCATTACCTTATTGGTCGTTGGTGTGGTATTAAGGCATCGGTTTTTTCGCTTGGGTTTGGGCCTCAACTATTGGGCTATACAGATAAGCATGGTACGTTATGGCGTTTAGCACTCATCCCTTTGGGTGGATATGTGAAGTTTGTTGAAGATGAAGAGAGTGAGCCATCGTCCCAGTTATCTCCAATCGCTTGTAATTCATTTTCCCGTGTGTATGCTTGGAAAAGAGCGGCAATGGTTTTTGCTGGTCCCTTGTTCAATATTCTTTTTACTGTTGTTATTTTAACATTTTTTTTCTTTTTTTACGGACGTGTAGCGGTTGAGCCTGTTGTTGGTTCTTTGGTACAAGATTCACCGGCTGCTCAAGCAGGTTTGGTATTGGGTGATCGTTTTGTGGAAATGGATGGTCAACAGGTTAATAGTTTTGAAGATTTGATGGCTTATATCACTTTTCATGGGGGTGACCCAATAGAATTTAAAATGGATCGCATGGGGAAGATGGTTACTATTGTGATTACACCAGAGGTGATTGAACAGGATGATGGATTTGGTAATAGGGTTCGGGGTGGAATGATAGGAGTGGGTGTTCCTGCTGATCCCAATAATCCTACACGTCTAGATCCAGTTTATGAAAAGCGTATTAACTATAACTTTGGTGCAGCAGTAAGGGAGGCTTCAGAGCGTGCAGTATTTGTGGTTAAGCAAACAATTTTTTTTATTAGTCGTTTAATAGGAGGAAAAGAGGATCGTTGTCGGTTAAGCGGTCCCTCAAAGACTGTTAAAATTGCCTGGCAAATTAGTGAGACAGGTTTTGTTTCTTTGTTGAATTTTACAGCTTTTCTTTCTATTGGTATTGGACTTATTAATCTTTTTCCTATTCCGCCTCTTGATGGTGGGCATTTATTATTTCACATTGTTGAAGCTCTTGCAGGTAGGCCTATATCCGCTAAGGTTCGGGAAGTCATTTTTTATTTCGGTTTTTTTATAGTTCTTTTATTTATGGTTTTTGCATTGTTTAATGATTATTTTTGTTGGTTTAGCTAATATGTTATGGAAAACATTTTTAAAATTGAGTAATAATGGGGAAATTAGTTTAAGAAAATGTTTAGCGCTTTTAAAAGTGTTATAGCGCTGTGTTCTGTAGTTAATGATTAAGGGGTGGGATATTTCGCTATCAATATAGAGTATTGTATGGCAATCAGCTTTTTGAGGCGTTGTGTCCAGGGAATAAGATAAGGTAAGAAAAAGCCAATGACTACAAATTCAAAGTTTTTAGGTACTGTGTCCGTGTGGGTGTTAACTATGGGTACTGTTATTTCAACAACGGCTTTTATGTCGGTTGCAATGGTTGGGGAAGTGCGGGCATCTGTAGTTAATTCTATTGAAGTTCAGGGGAATAAGTTTGTAAGTTCTCAGGCAGTTCGAGATAATATAAGTATAAAGGCTGGACAGAGTTTTTCCAAGGGCGATATTGATGATGCAGTGAAACAACTTTTTAGATTGGGTTTATTTTATGATGTTAAAATAAATCAAGTTGGTGATAAGTTAGTTGTGTTTGTTAAAGAGTATGAAGTAGTGAATCAGGTATTATTTCAAGGGAACAAATCCTTTAAAGATCCTGATCTTAAGCGATTTATTTCTTTGAAACCAAATCAACCTTTTAATTCTGCTAAGCTTTCATCTGATATAAATGTGATTCGTGAAGCTTATAAAACTGTTGGTCGTAATGATGTAACTATCACGGTTCAAACCATTAATCTTGGAAAAGGGCGTGTAAATGTGGTTTTTAACATTGTTGAAGGCAGAAAAACAAAGATTAGTAATATAGTATTCAAGGGAAATAGTGCTTTTGGAAGTCGCCGTTTACGTGATGTGATTTCAACGAAGCCTTCAGGAATATTTGCACTATTGATGAGGGGTGATGTTTATAGTGAAGAGCGTTTGGCTGCAGATGAAGAGGCTTTACGTCGTTTTTATTATAATCGTGGTTATGCAGATTTTCGTGTTGTTTCGTCTAAAGCAGTATTTGATGTAGCGAGTAATGCATATAAAATCAATTTCGTTCTTGATGAGGGGGTCCGTTATAAAGTTGGTGATATTCAAATTGAAAGTGATATTGATGGAATTGATATTACATCGATAAAAAGGGCGCTTAAAACTCATCCAGGTGATATTTATAGTGCAGAAAATATTGAACAGTCTGTTGCTATTATTAACAATAAGGTTGCAGATTCGGGATATGCTTTTGCTAGAGTTGAGCCACGGGGAAACCGTAATTTGGCAAATCATACAATTTCTCTTGTGTTTAATGTTGAACAAGGTCCACGAGCCTATGTTCAACGTATCGAAATACGGGGAAATGAGAAAACACGCGATTATGTTATTCGACGTGAGATCGATTTAAATGAAGGAGATGCTTTTAATCAAACTTTGATGCAGAGAGCAAAACGTCGATTAGAAAGTTTGGGATTTTTTAAGACCGTTAATATTTCAATGGTTCCAGCAGATCATTCTGATCAGGTAGTGGTAATTGTAGACGTAGTAGAGGCTCCAACTGGAGACATCTCTTTTTCTGGAGGCTATACAACAGGTGGAACAAGTCCTGGGATGTCACTTGAAGTGTCTGTGACTGAACGCAATCTTGGAGGGCGTGGCCAGTATGTGCGTTTGGGTTTAGGTGCTGGGCAAGAGAAGTCTCGTAATTATAATTTATCGTTTGTTGATCCTTATTTCTTGGGTTATCGCGTGTCCACAGGTGTTGATATTTTTCGTAGTACTTATCGTGCTGATCAAGCATATGATGTCCGTCAGACAGGTGGTTCATTGCGCTTTGGGGTGCCTATTAGTGATCAATTATCCGCTAATTTGGCTTATTCTTATGTGCAAGAAGAATATGATTTTGGTGGGAATTATGATTTAACGAGTGAAGCTGGTATAAGAGAGTTATATGGTAGATACTCTGGTGCTATTGTCCAGGCTGCAAGGAATAGTCCTTGGAAGCGTTCCTCAATTAGTTATGGTTTAACTTATAGTTCTATTGATGATATGCAAAATCCACATGATGGGTTGTATGTGCGTGTTCTTCAAGAATATGCTGGACTTGGTGGGAATGCAAAATTCTTAAAAACAACTGGTAAAGCGATGATGTATAAGACGCTTTCTGATCCAATGGATCTTGTTGGTTTACTTTCTTTTGGTGCCGGTTATATTCATGAAATAGGTACAGAAGGTGTTCGTATTTTTGATATGTTTAAAAGTTCTGATTTAATTCGAGGTTTTAAATATAATGGGATAGGGCCACGTCAAGTCTCCAATAAGGGAGAGGTGTATTTCTTAGGGGGTACAACGTATATGAACGCAACTGCTGAATTGCAGTTTCCTATACCTGTTGTTCCTGAGGGGTTAGGATTACGTGGTGCTTTATTTGCAGATGTTGCAACGCTTTATGGTAATAATTATAAGCCAGTTGTTCAAGGTGAAGTGGCGGTTACGAATGTAAAAAGTGCATGGCGGACTTCTGCAGGTGCTAGTTTGATGTGGGAATCACCATTTGGTCCACTGCGTTTTGATTATGCTTGGCCAATAACGAAGCAAGAAGGTGATCGTGTGCAACAATTTAACTTTGGTATTTCTACTAAGTTCTGATTTTAGTTTTCTCCAAAAAAGGAGTATTTGAAGAGAATAACTTAGGTGGGGAGAGAAAGTGTTTTGATGGCGGATACATTTTTTTTTGCGCCGTCCCGGCGGTTAACAGTTGCTAACGTTGCGGAGTTGACAGGTGCAAAACTTCTTAATCCAGAGTTTTCTAACACAGTTATAAATACGCTTTCTTCACTTGAGGGTGCTGAAGAGGGGTCTCTTGTTTTTGTAGAGCATCGGAAATTTTCTGATGCTCTATTAGGGAGTTCTGCTGTTGCTGTTTTTTGTACAAATGAGATCGTTTTTAAAGTTCCTGAATCGATGGCGATTTTGGTAACATCTACACCGCAGCGTGATTTTGCACAGATTGGTCGTATATTATTTCCTAACTCTGTGAAGCCGATGCCTTGGTTTGGACAGAAAGAAATTTCTCCATACGCGCATATTCATCCGAGTGCTAAGTTAGAAAGTGACGTATGTATTGAAGCAGGAGCTGTTATTGGTAAAAATGTTGAAGTTGGAGCTGGAACTCTCATTTCATCAACTGCTGTTATTGGTGAAAATTGTCGGATTGGACGTGAGTGTTATATTGCTCCTAAGGTAACAGTGCAGTATTCTTTAATAGGTGATAGAGTTCAACTTTATTCAGGTGCTTGCATAGGACAGGATGGTTTTGGGTATGTCGGCAGTGGTGCTGGAATTGAGAAAATTCCACAAATTGGCCGTGTTATTATTCACGATGGTGTAGAAATTGGTGCAAATACAACAATTGATCGGGGTACATTTGAAGATACTGTTATTGGTGAAGGGAGTAAAATCGACAATCTAGTGCAAATTGCTCATAATGTAAAGATTGGTCGCTATTGTCTTATTGCTGCCCAGTGTGGAATTGCGGGAAGTACCTCTGTAGGTGACATGTCTCAATTGGGTGGGAGTGTTGGTGTTGCCGATCATATTGTAATAGGTAAGTGTGTTCAGATTGCTGCTCGTAGTGGTGTTATGAATAATATTCCAGATGGTGAGAAATGGGGTGGGAGCCCAGCGCGACCATTTAAACAGTGGTTTCGTGAAGTGGCGGCACTTCGTAATATTGGCAGAGCAAAAAAGGAGAGGCGCTAATATGATCAGTACTGGAGAAGTGAAGAGTTTAGAAGTTATGGATATTGAAAAATTGCTTTCAATATTGCCGCATCGGTATCCATTTTTATTGGTTGATCGTATCGTTGAAATCGATGATGAACAAGAGGCTATTGGTATTAAAAATATAACAATTAATGAGCCGCATTTTATGGGGCATTTCCCTGAAAAACCAATTATGCCAGGAGTTTTAATTTTAGAAGCTATGGCGCAAACAATTGGAGCAATTTCACTTTTAAAGTTAGGTGATAAGAAGGCTAATTTAGTTTATCTTATGACCGTTGATAATGCTAAATTTCGTAAACCAGTTGTACCTGGTGATCAGCTAAGAATTCATGTTAAGCTTTTAAAAAAGCGCTCTAGTGTAAGACGTTTTTTATGTGTTGCAAAGGTAGAAAATGTTTGCGTTGCTGAAGCAGAAATTGCTGCAATGATTAATGAATCAGAAAAAGTAATACAGTAGGAATCATAAAATGTCCGGGATAAAAATCCATCCAACTGCTCTTGTGGAGAAGGGAGCGCAGCTTGGTAAAAATGTACTAATCGGGCCATTTTGTCATATTGGTTCAGAGGCTATTATTGGCGATGGATGCAGTTTGATGAGTCATGTTGTGGTAATGGGTAGAACAACATTGGGAGCCAATAGCAAAGTATTTGCACATGCAGTTTTAGGAGCAGACCCACAAAATAATAAACATCAAGGAGGTCATACCACTCTTTCTATCGGCAAGAATTGTACGATTCGTGAAGGCGTAACGATGCATAGAGGATCAGATTCGAGTGTTGGTGTAACGATTGTGGGTGATAATTGTCAATTTTTTTGTTATGCGCATGTCGCTCATGATTGTCATGTAGGAAATCATGTTACATTTGCAAATAATGTCATGATTGGTGGTCATGTTACTATTGGTGATTATGTTATCATCGGTGGAGGCTCAGCTGTTCATCAATTTGTTCGGATTGGGCATCATGCATTTATTGGTGGTGTATCAGCGGTAGTAGGTGATCTTATTCCTTATGGAACAGCTGTTGGGGTGCAGGCAAAGCTTTCTGGATTGAACCTCGTTGGTATGAAGCGTGCAGGTTTTGAACGCAAAGATATTCATGCACTTCGTCATGCGATTGTTATGCTTTTTGATCGAAGTAAACCATTTAAAGAACGTGCGAATGATGTGTCTTCTTTTTACTCTTCTTTTCAGCCTGCTCTTGATGTGGTTAATTTTATTCGGGAAGAAGGAAAACGCTTTTATTGTACGCCAAAATTTGAAAACGGTAAAAGAAAATAGGAATTAAAGATGTCTGTCTCCGATGCCAGAAGTTTTCTTTCCGGCCGAACCGCTATTATAGCGGGGAATGGTGTTTTGCCCATTACCGTTGCTCAGGCACTTGAAAAATACGGACAAAATCCTTTTCTTGTTATTTTACGTGATGAGGCAGATGCAGCGCTTTATCGCTATGAGCATTGTGAATTATCAATTGTAGAGTTAGCGCGGCTCATTAAAGTTTTAAAAGCAGCAGAAGTTTGTAATGTCGTTTTAGCAGGAGGTGTAACAAAACGACCGCTTCTTACGCAATTGCGGTTTGATTGGAAAACCATTTTAGCTTTACCTAAATTGCTTATGGCTTTAAAAAGTGGAGATGATGCATTATTGAGAGCATTTATACAGATTATTGAGGCATATGGTTTTTGTGTTATTGGTGCTCATGAAATAGTACCAGATTTATTAGCTCCGATAGAGTTTAAGTTAACGTTACGGCGTGCTACTCAAAAAGAAAAAAGTGATATTTTATTAGCAGCTGAAGCTGCAAAGCTTTTGGGTCAATTAGATGTAGGACAAGCCTCTGTGGTTGTTGATGGAAGAGTGATTGCTTTGGAAGGAGCAGAGGGAACTGATAATATGTTATGGCGTGTTTGTGAAATGCGAGAAAGAAAGCAAATTCCTCCTAAGGGTGGTGTTCTTGTTAAATGCGCAAAACCACAACAGGACCATCGTGTCGATTTACCATCAATCGGTCCTTGGACGATAATAAATGTTGCAAAGAGTGGATTATCTGGTATTGCGGTGGAGGCAAATAGAAGTTTGATATTATCAGCTAAAGCGACAGTAGAAAAAGCTAATAAACACTCTTTATTTATAGAAACATTTGAAAATCTCAATCATGAATGATTTTGTTTTAAAAATTGCGATTGTTTCAGGTGAAGAATCTGGTGATTTTCTTGCTGCAGATTTAGTTGCTTGTTTGTCTCGACAGACAGGATGCAATATTCATTTGATTGGTGTTGGTGGCAGGCATTTAAAGGCTTTAGGTTTAAAAAGTATTTTTGATCCCAGTGATATTGCTTTAATAGGGATAGGTGCAGTACTCAAAAAGTTTCCTTTATTGTTGGTGCGTATTCACAGCTTGTCAAAATTTATTGCACAAGAACAGCCTGACTGTTTAATTATTGTTGACAGCCCTGATTTTACTCACCGTGTTGCAAAAAAGGTGCGCACTTTAGCACCTTCTATTCCTATTTTTAAATATGTTGCACCAACTGTTTGGGCATGGAGGCCAGAGCGTGCTAAAGTTATGCGCAAATTTGTTGACCATGTTTTAGCAATTTTTCCTTTTGAAGAAAAGGTCATGGAAGATTTTGAAGGACCTCCGACTACTTATGTTGGACATCGCCTTTTAACTTATCCTCCGCTTTTGGCGGTTCAGGAAGATAAAAAACGTTTATGTGGTCAACAAAAGTCGTTGCACACATTGGTTATTTTGCCAGGATCACGCAATTCAGAGATTCGTTATTTAATGCCTATTTTTGGAGAAGTCGTAAAAGTTCTTGCTCAACGTATTCCTAATTTGCGTATTCTTTTGCCTACGTTACCGCGTTTAGTAGATGAAATTCGCTGCTTTGTACAGAACTGGGAAAGAAAAGTTGAAATTCTTTCTGATGAGGATTCTAAATGGCGTGCCTTTGCGGAAGCGGATGTTGCACTTGCAGCACTTGGAACGGTTTCATTGGAGTTGGCATTAGCAAAAATTCCAATGGTTCTCTGTTATAAGCTTGATTATTTTTCTAAGTTGTTTATTTTTCCGAAAGTAACTTTATGGAGTGCTGCTCTTCCGAATATTATCGCTGATAAGCCCATTATACCAGAATATTTTAATGAATTTTTACGACCTGGTATGTTAGCAAGGCAGATAGAGCAGCTTTTATATAACCCTTTATTACGACAAGCACAGCTTGATGCTTTTGATATTATAGAACAAAAAATGAAGACTAAAAAAACATCGGGGGTTATTGCTGCTCAAACGATTATCAAAATTCTTAAAAAAAAGTCAAAATATTCAAAGTTTTTTAAATATAATCATATTGATAATTAATGTTGAATTTTAGCAAGAAAATCATGAGCGCGTCTGCTTTTAGGATTGGTAAAGAATTTTTCAGATGCTGTATCTTCAATAATTTTTCCGTTTTCTAAAAAGAGTATTCTTTCTGATACTTTGCGAGCAAATCCCATTTCATGGGTAACGCAGAGCATTGTGATTCCTGTATTTGCTAATTGAGCCATGACTTCTAACACTTCTCCAACACTTTCTGGGTCGAGAGCTGATGTTGGTTCATCAAAAAGCATCACGTCTGGTTCCATGCATAGTGCACGTGCAATAGCAACACGCTGTTGTTGTCCTCCAGAGAGTTGCAATGGATATTTTTCACAGTGTTTTTCAATTCCAACATGAGTAAGATAATGCATAGCTCGTTCTTTTGCTTTTTCTTTGGAAAGGCCTTGAACTGCTATGGGTGCCAAAACACAGTTTTGTATAACAGTCATATGAGGGAATAAATTAAAATGCTGAAAGACCATTCCTATTCGGCGTAAAACACTTTTTTGCTGATATATAGGAGCAGTATGAATATCAACATTATAGATACAAATTGAACCTTTTTGTGCTTGTTCTAATTGATTGATACAACGAATTAGTGTTGATTTTCCTGATCCTGAAGGCCCACAAAGAACAATGCGTTCTCCAGCTTTAATATCCAGGTTAATATCATGAAGAACCTGAAAGGTTTTATACCATTTATTTAAGTTTCGAATAGTAATCACTGGGCTTTCAGTAGGAGGGGTAGATATATCGTTTTCTAAATTCATCTTATTGTATTCTTTCATTGATGAATAAATTAGTTAATTAAGTATTATTTGTTTTTGGTAAAGAGCTGAACATTTTTATCTATCGCAAATATCGGGTTAAACGATTTTCAATAAAAACAATAAAGCGATGAATAAATTCAACAATAAAAAGATAGATGAGAGCAGCCCAAACGTAAACTTGAAAATCAAATGTACGAGAATAAGTTAATTTAGCAACTCCCATTAAATCATAAACAGTGACAAGTGAGGCAATAGCACTGGCTTTAATCATTAAAATAAATTCATTGCCTAGAGGACGTAATGCTACAATCATGGCTTGTGGAAGAATAATTTTAAAAAATGTTATAGAACTATTCAATCCTAAAGCTTTTGCCGCCTCATGTTGTCCGGTTGCCACTGATAGGAAACTTCCTTTAAATATCTCAGACTGGTAAGCAGCAGAATTGAGTGTAAAAATGAAAAGACAACAATACCAAGCGTTTTGAAAAAACCACCATAAGTTAACATATTGCCAGAAGTTGTTCATTGAACCAAGGCCATAATAAAAAAGGAATAATTGAGCCAATAATGGGGAACCACGAAAAAAATACACATAGGTATTTGCAGCATATTGAAAAAACTTGTTGTTTGATAAGCGCGCAAGTGTAATTAAAATTCCCAGAACAAAACCAACAGAGCAGGCAATTATTACAAGCTCAAAAGTGACAAGAAATCCATCAATAAACTTTGGTCCATAACGGTTTAAAAGGGTAGGATTGAAAAGAAAATGGAGCCATTCGGGAATCATTTAGGCCAATACCTTTCGATATCCTGCTTGAGTACATCTCTCCAAATGACGTAAGAGGGCAGAAAAAAATGTTGAAAATAATAAATAAAGTAAGCATGCTACAAGATAAAATAGCATAGGTTCATTGGTAGCTGCGACTGCTAAGTTAGTTTGCCTCATAAGATCAACAAGTGAAATGGTTGAAACAAGAGATGTATCTTTAAGTAAAGTAAGCCAATTATTAGAGAGGCCTGGCAAGGCATGGCGAATGAGTTGAGGAAAGATAATACGAAAGAATGTGGTTGAGCGTGAAAGTCCTAAAACTTTAGCTGCCTCATATTGACCTTTATCAAAGATATTAAATGCTCCGAGCCAAACTTCACAAGAAAAAGCTGCAAAAACCATACTGAATGCAAGGACACCAGCAATAAAAGCATTGATACTAAATGTTATTTCAATACTAAAGTAATCAAGAATAGTTTGGATAACATTTTGTAAGCCATAATAAACCAAAAATAAGGTTAAAAGTTCTGGTAGTCCGCGAAATATCGATGAAAAGAGAATGGCTGCTCTTTTAGCTATCTTGCTATTAGATCGAATCATTACTGCAGCTAAAAGTCCTAACGGAAGTCCTAAAAGTCCACAGCATAAAGCCAATGATAATGTCATTCCAGCACTATAAAGTATAACGACACCCCATCCCCCATTGCTAAACGATAGCAATGCTAAATTTTCAATCATTCTCGTGCTCCTCACAAAGATTTATAAAAATATGATCTAAAACAAATAATTTGTTAAATTTTAGTACGTGTTGATATCTAATGGGTATCGAATATGAAGTATTTTTTCATAAGTTTTTCATAAGTTTTATCTTTGTGAATTTCTTTTATAGCTTCATTAAATTTATTTTTAAGATCATCATTATTTTGGCGTATTCCAATTGCAATAGGAGATTTTGTTCCTTTAAGAATTCCAAGAAGTTGGCAACAATTGTTTCCTTCATTTTTAAGCCAATTTAGTGCTTGAAGCTCATCAAGGATAATTGCATCAAGCCGATGACTTGAAAGATCACGACTAACCTCTATTGTTGTAGGGTAGATCTTAATGTTTGCGCCTTCAGAAGCATAATAATCTTCCGCGTATGAAGCTTGCGTTGTGTTTGATTGGACACCGAGTTTTTTACCTTTAAAAGCTTTTTCTGAAATTTCTTTAATGCTTGAGCCTTTGGTAACAACAACAGCTAATGCTGTGTCATAATAAGGATCTGTAAAATCAATCTTTTGTAACCTCTCTTGTGTGGGAGCGAGAGAAGCAATGATGGCATCGTATTTTTTTGCAAGAAGTCCAGGGATAATCCCATCAAAATCTTGAGTAGTGATTGTACACTCAACATTCATTTTTTCACAAAGTGCGTAAGCGATATCAATATCAAAACCGTGGAGTTGATTATTTGAGTCAATGTAGCTAAATGGAGGATAAGAGCCTTCGCTTGCAATTTTTATTGTTTTAGCATTGGTCAAGTGGATAAATAGTGTCGCGCTTATTATAAAGGCTACAGCTAATAATCTCATTATGTTCTCCTGTTGGATAAGAGGGAAAATATTAGATAACCATGTGTTTTATAATCTTTAAGATATTCTGAGAGCAATGTAAAAATTTGTTATTATTCATTTTGTTACCATGAAAAAAACATCATTATAAAAACTCTCTAAGCATAAATATGATAGACAGAAAAAATAAATATCTTATTGATTATTAAAAATGTTCTTCATGAAACAATTTATTTTATTATATTAAAAAATTTAGGATTCAGCTTTAAAAACCTGTATATTATAAGGATTATTAGGGATATTGTCATTATTTTTCATTATATAAGATTTGTGCATGTGAAGTACTAGGGATGATGTTTCGATAAATACTGATGTTTATTTCGTAAAAAAGCAATTTTTTGATGAATCTCTGAAAAAAATTTTTTTTAATAAGACCATTATACAGATAATGGTTTGTTATTTTTGTGATAAGTGGTGAATATCACCTTTTGTATTAGTCAATATGGAGGGAAAATAAGAGTATAATTTTTTATCGTGCTTTATTTTATATGGAGTAAAATTTTTATAAGAGTGGTAGATAATATATTTTATGATATTTATTGGAACTAAACCTCCACTCAATAAATAGATGTACAAATGGAATGTTGTGGATATATTTACTGAGCAGAGACTGTTAGTTCATTAAAGAACTTTAATCACGGCTACTATAATAATTTATAGCTATAAAAAAATTGAATCAAAAACTACAAGCACTTTACACTTTTTTCTTCAGCCATTTTCAATAAGGCTTCAGTTTAACTGATTCCTTATTGATTATTTGTTGTGTTTTTAGTTTGCGCGTTCATCTATAGGGATGTACTGACGCATGTCATAACCTGTGTAAAGTTGGCGTGGTCGGCCAATTTTTTGTGCGTCATCTTCGGTCATTTCTTTCCATTGTG
The DNA here is from genome assembly GCF_036576145.1 of Bartonella eidoli. Taxonomy (NCBI): domain Bacteria; kingdom Pseudomonadati; phylum Pseudomonadota; class Alphaproteobacteria; order Hyphomicrobiales; family Bartonellaceae; genus Bartonella; species Bartonella eidoli. Next base: position 40,307 of record NZ_JBAFWX010000007.1, read on the forward strand.
CAACCCAGCCGACACTACGTGCTAAAGCAAAAAGAACAGTAAACATTTGAGTCGGAAAACCTAAAGCTTTCAATGTGATGCCAGAGTAAAAGTCGACATTAGGATAAAGCTTTTTTTCAATAAAGTAATCATCATGCAGAGCAATTTTTTCAAGTTCGACAGCAATATCAAGAAGTGGGTCATCTTTAATGTTTAATTCTTTTAAAACTTCGTGACAAGTTTGCTGCATAATTTTTGCACGTGGATCATAATTTTTGTAAACTCTATGACCAAATCCCATAAGACGGAAAGGGTCATTTTTATCTTTTGCACGCGCGATAAATTCAGGGATTCTTTCAACAGATCCTATTTCTTGTAGCATTTTTAGGCATGCTTCATTTGCTCCACCATGCGCTGGGCCCCAAAGACATGCAACACCTGCTGCGATACATGCAAATGGGTTAGCTCCAGAAGATCCTGCAAGACGTACAGTGGATGTGGAAGCATTTTGTTCATGGTCTGCATGAAGGATAAAAATTCGGTCCATAGCCCGAGCAAGTACAGGATTGACTTTATATTCTTCACAAGGAACAGAAAAGCACATATGAAGAAAGTTAGCAGAATAACTAAGATCGTTCCGGGGATAAATAAATGGTTGTCCGATGCTGTATTTATACGCCATAGCGGCAAGGGTTGGAACCTTTGAAATGAGACGAATAGAGGAAATCATTTTCTGTTGAGGGTCTGTCGTATCAAGAGAGTCATGATAAAATGCAGACATGGCACCAAGACATGCAATCATTATTGCCATAGGATGAGAGTCGTGATGGAAACCGTGAAAAAAGCGTGCAAATTGCTCATGTACCATTGTATGCTGCGTAACACAGTTGTCAAAATCGACTTTTTCTTTCTTTGTAGGCAATTCCCCATAAAGCAAGAGGTAGCAACTTTCGAGAAAATCCCCTTTTTGAGCCAGTTGATCAATAGGGTAACCACGATAAAGTAATACTCCTTTATCACCATCAATATAAGTGATTTTTGATTCACAAGAAGCTGTTGAGGTAAAACCCGGGTCATAAGTAAAAGTATTTGTTTTCTTGTATAGAGCAGCAATTTCAATCACATCAGGACCAACAGTGCCTTTACGAACAGGTAGCTCTATTTTTTCATTATTTACAGTTATATGTGCCTTATTTTCAGACATTAAATACTCCTTTTAGATTATTCGCCCCTAAAAATAAGAGCTGCTTCATTTTATTTTGTTCGATATGGAGGCTGTAATTGAAGCTTTTTCTAACTTATGCTGAGAATAGATTTACTCTAAAAACTGGTTCATGCAATCTAAAAATATCTTTTATTTGCAATTTTACAAATATGTACCTTAATAACATAGGATAGAATATAACTTCTGGTTTATGTTGAGACATTTATACTTGATAACTATTTACTGCGATATACTTGTTACATACAAGTCAAATGATCTGATCATGGATGCGGCAAAGGGATTCTTCTCTTTCTAATAAAATTAGGACATCAAAAACTCCTGGTGACGTTGAGCGTCCTGTGAGAGCTGCTCTCAGTGGCTGGGCAACCGTTCCAAATTTTATATTTTGTGTTTCTGCATAATTTCTAAGGGTCTCATCTAAGGTTTCTATATCCCAATTAGGGCACGATTTTAGAGCAAGATAGATATCTTTTAAAATAGTCCGGCCATTTTTATCTAAAAGTGTTTTTGCTTTTTCATCAAGGGGTAATGGCCTTTGCATAAAAATGAAAGAGGCATTATCAATAAGCTCAAGTAAAGTTTTGGAACGTTGTTTTAAATTTGGCATAGCTTCTAAAAGTTTAGCCCGATGTCGTTCATCAAGCTTTTTTATGATTTCTAATCCACCATCAATTTCTGGTAAAATATTTAAAGTAGAATCAAAAAGATATTGATCGCTACTCATGCGTATATAATATCCATTGATAGCATCTAACTTTTTGAGATCAAAACGAGCCGCACTTTTATTAATATCATCAATATCAAACCAAGAAATCATATCTTCTGTTGAAATTAGTTCATCATCACCATGGCTCCAACCTAGACGGACTAAGTAATTCCTCAAAGAAACAGGGAGATATCCCATTGTTCGATAGATATCAACACCGACTGCTCCATGACGTTTTGACAATTTTGCACCATTTTCACTGTGAATAAGTGGAATATGAGCCATAACGGGAATATCCCATCCCATTGCATTAAAAATGATTGCTTGGCGAGCAGCATTTGTGAGATGATCATCACCACGTATGATATGCGTTACTTCCATATCATGATCGTCGACAACAACGGCATGCATGTAGGTTGGAGAACCATCAGAACGCAAAATGATAAAATCATCCAAATCTTTATTAGGAAAACGAACAATACCTTGAACACGGTCATGCAAAATCGTTTCTCCCTCTTGTGGCGCTTTAATACGAATAACAGGCTTAACACCTTTAGGAGCTTCAGAGGTATCACGATTACGCCAACGGCCATCATAACGGGGTGGTCGCCCTGTTATTCGCGCATTTTCCCGCATTTCAGCTAACTCCTCGGGTGAAGCATAACAATAGTAAGCTTTTCCATCTCTTACTAATTGTTTAGCAACTTGGCGATGTCGCTCTGCTCGTGCAAATTGTGAAATAGGATCGCCATCATAGTTGATACCCATCCATTTTAAGCCGTCTACAATGGCTTTCACGGCTATCTCTGTTGAGCGTTCTCGATCTGTATCTTCAATACGCAAAAGCATTTTTCCACCAGTGTGTTTTGCGTAAAGCCAATTAAAAAGAGCAGTACGGGCACTTCCAATATGAAGGAATCCTGTGGGTGAAGGGGCAAAGCGGGTAATAACAGACACGGATATCTTCCTTTAAATTAAGATATGACTTATAGCATTTTTATGGAAAAGCTGTGCTAGCATAGGTGATAGGGTGCAATAAATTTCTTGTCAAGTAAAGTAGGAAGATACGAATGTTGAGTTAAAGTAATTAGAGATAATTTATTTAAATGAGATGCGTTTTAAAAATTAAATGAAATAATATAGTGGGGTATTTTCTTTATTTACAATGATACAAGTAGCACAAGTGGTAATAAACAGAAAATTTATTTATGCTTTTTAAAAGAGAAATAATTTTTTTCTGGGAATGGTTAGTAGATTGTATCAACAGAGAAGTTTCTTTTGGAATTCTCTTTTTGTTGATTTTAGTCTTTTTTTCTACAGGTATTATTTTTTATTTCAGCTTAGATACAGAGCCAAATTGGGAGCAATTTGTTGTATTAGTCAGTATATTTCTTGGAATATTGTACATTTCATATCCCTGCAGGAAGATATGGCTTATCTTTGGGTTTATGTTCTGTATGATGTTGGGTTCTTTGGCTGCGAAAATAGAAACGTGGCGTATATGTACACCAATGTTAAGCAATGATGTTTTTACTACCCTGACAGGAAGAATTGTTTCTATTGATTCAATGAAAAAAGGGGGATTTCGTTTAGTTTTGGATGTTTTAAAAACAGAAAAGCCCACATTAAGTCATGGACCTAATCGTGTTCGTTTATCGGCAAGGCATTTGCCGCATGGGGTAGAAGTTGGCGATGGGCTTTATGGACGAGTTAAAATGCTTGCATTATCTGGTCCAGTGCGTCCAGGAAGTTACGATTTTAGTTTTCACAATTATTTTAAGGGAATTGGTGCTCGAGGAGTTTATTTAGGGAAACCAGTCAAGATACCTATTGCACAGTCTTATACAATATTCGGCATAGTTCTTCAAAAAATTGAAAATTTACGGATGAATATGACTCAAAAAATTAGTATGGAAATTGGTGGAGAAAATGGAAGTATTGCAGCTGCTCTCATAACGGGACAACGGGGCGGTATTTCAAGCAGTACCAATGAAATATTGCGTGCGGCTGGATTAGCGCATATTTTATCAATATCAGGTTTACATATGGCTTTGCTAAGCGGTATAGTTCTTGTTAGCGTTCGTAGTTTCTTAGCATTTTTTACAATTTTCTCATCCCATTATTCTATTAAAAAATTTGCTGCTGTTTTTGCATTAATAATTACAGCTTTTTATTTGATATTATCCGGTGTGACAGTATCTGCACAAAGAAGTTTTTTGATGATTGCAGTAATGTTAGTTGCTGTCTTGTGTAATCGTTCCGCTGTAACAATGCGTAATTTCTCTGTTGCAGGTTTGATAATTTTAGCTATTTCCCCTCATGAAATATTAAGTCCTAGTTTTCAAATGTCTTTTTCTGCAACGACAGCCCTGATTGCTTTTTTTGATTGGTGGAATAAAAAATTATCTTTTCGTATAAAGAAAATAAGGCCATCTCATATTGTTGGTAAAGCGATTTATTTCGCTTTTTTATCAATTATGTCAACATGTGTATCTTCGTTTGTTGCGGGTACTGCAAGTGGAATTTATTCTGTTTATCATTTTTCTAATCTTGCATTTTTCAGTATTATCAGTAATGCTTTAGCCCTGCCTATTATATCAGTATTAATCATACCATTTGGGTTAATTTCGGCACTCGCAATGCTTTTAGGGTTAGAGTGGCTGCCTTTACAAGTCATGGGATTTGGTATTGGTCTAGTAACAAAAATTGCTTATTTTATAAGTACTGCTTTTCCTGCGTTCAATTCTGGATTTATGCCATCATCTGCATTGATTTTGTTTAGTATAGGTTTGGTTGGACTCACTTTTAGTAAAACATGCATTAGATTCTTTTTTATTTTGTTTGTTTTGGCTGGTTTTTATATTTGTTTAACGCGTCCACCTATTCAGTTAATTATAGCAGATGATCTAAAGTTTGTGGGTCTTATAGATGGTGGAAAATTGTATACGGATCGCTATTATATCTCTAAATTTACAGCATCCATATGGAAAAAATCATTTGGAGTAAATGATATTATTAAGCCAGCAAAATATGGCCCTCCATTTAGTGCGCAATTTGTTTGTGAAAACTATATTTGTGCAGCCATGTTAAAAAATGGGCTAAAAGTTATCGTTTTACGTGATAAAATGGATCAATGCATTGAAGCAGATATCGTGATTAAGGCATCTGCAGCAGATAACAAAATATGTGATCAAAAAGCACAAATGACATTTACTTTCCAACAGTTGTTATCACGAGGAAGTGTCATGATGACAAAAAATAAGGATATTATTTGGTCTTCTATGGGGTTTAATAGACCATGGAATATGCACAGAAAAATGCACAAAAAAGAAACTTATTAAACATTACCAATCTACATTAATATACATGCCTCAATGATTTAAAAATGTGAATAGCTTTTAAAAGAGATAAAATATTAATTATTTTATTGTATTGCTGACTAAAGATGGTGAATGAATTTATGGCTGAATAAAGCAATAAGCTATTTTGATTATCCGTTTGCAATGAATATTGCTGATTCATGAAAGGGTTGAATGATTTATGGATGTTCAACAGTTAAAAAAAATGGCGGCAGCTAAAGCGCTTGAATTTGTTCAAGATGGTATGACAGTTGGTATAGGAACCGGCTCTACAGCAAATGAGTTTATTCGCCTTCTTGGTGAGCGTATTGCAGGCGGTTTGCGTATAACGGGTGTTGCTACTTCATGCTATTCTGAACAACTGTGTCGTAAATTTGGGGTGCCTGTCACTACTTTAGAACAAATACCTGAGCTTGATATGGATATTGACGGGGCAGATGAAATCGGACCAGATATGGCTTTGATAAAAGGCGGAGGTGGGGCGTTGCTACGTGAAAAAATTGTTGCGTCGGCATCTCGTGCGATGCTTGTTATAGCTGATGAAACAAAGATGGTAAAAACGCTTGGCGCTTTTGCATTGCCGATTGAAGTCAATCAATTTGGTTTTCATGCCACACAGAGAGCCATAAAAAAAGCCGCTGATAGCTTAGGGCTTTCAGGAAAGATTGTATTACGTATGAGTGGAGAAAAGCCGTTTGAAACGGATGGTGGCCATTTCATTCTTGACGCATTTTGGGGGCGTATTTTACAGCCAAAATTATTATCAGATTCTCTTCTTGCAATTCCAGGCGTTGTCGAGCACGGTCTTTTTTTAGGGTTAGCTTCTCGCGCAATTATAGCGATGAAAAGTGGTCAAATAAAAGTCTTAGAACCGTTTGATTTTTAAATAGAGAAATTTACATGTCAGTGTATCAGCGGAATAAAAAGGAGCGTTAACGGTCTTTAGCAGAATAAAAAATTTAAATTATAATTAATCATTAGGGTTATCATTACATGAAAACAATATTTTCTTTTCAGCGTTTTGTAGCATGTTTTAGCGCAGTTGCTTTCTCAGTTGTAAATGTTGGGATGGTTTTTGCGCATGATGTGAGTGAGAAGCATTTAAATGCAGCTAAAAAGGCTATCAGTGCTATTCATGCAACCGATCAATTTGATAGTTTTTTACCAGCTGCAGCGCGTGATCTTAAAAATGAGTTAATAGGTGACGATCCAAATTTAGCAACAGATATTTCTAAGATTGTTGATAAGCAGGCTCTCGCTTTAGCTAAGCGGCGTTCTTCTTTAGAAAAAGAAGTTGCTCATGTGTATGCTAAATATTTTACTCAGGAAGAGCTTGATAAAATCACGGCGTTTTATACTTCTGATACTGGTAAGAAGTTTTTATTAGAGGTTCCAAATATTGCACGTGATGCTTATTCTACATTTGATGTGTGGCGTTCTGTTATTATGCAGGATCTTGTAAATAATGTAAAAAAGGAAATGTCTGAAACACTTAATTTAGACAAGCCTGTTACATCTACGGCTAATTCTTCAATAAATAAAAAGTAGCTTAATTAGTACCATTATAATAATAAAATTTTCTACTTATTAAAAAAAACGGCGAGCAACCGCCGTTTTTAAAAGAATAGACCTTTTTGGTTATTGTTTTATGTAAAATAACATTTGGGGATGAAAAGGGCTTTTATTCAGTCATTAATAGCAATATCCTATTATTTAAATTGTGCACGTATAAGAAGGGATAATTTGTGGGATATTTTGATTTCGACTTATTTGTTATTGGTAGTGGTTCTGGTGGGGTGCGTGCTGCACGTCTTGCTGGAGCACTTGGTAAGCGTGTAGCTATAGCGGAAGAGTATCGAGTAGGGGGTACCTGTGTTATTCGTGGTTGTGTACCTAAAAAACTGTATGTTTACGCATCACAATATGCAGACAAGTTTCGTAAAAGTGTTGGCTTTGGATGGAAATATGCTGATCCAGTTTTTAGTTGGGAAAAATTAGTTGCCGCTAAAAATCAAGAAATATCAAGATTAGAAAAACTTTATCGCAAAGGATTACAAGATAATAATGTTCGTATTTATGAAAGCCGGGCGGTTTTTATAGATGATCATACATTAGAGATTTGCGCAACAGGTGAGAGGGTAAGAGCAGAAAAAATTTTGATCGCAACAGGAGCAAAAAGTGTTCCAAACACTTCAATTAAGGGCGGCGGTTTGTGTCTTACTTCTAATGAGGTTTTTGATCTTAAAACATTACCAAGCTCAATAGTAATTATTGGTGGTGGGTATATTGGTGTTGAATTTGCTAATATTTTTCATGAGTTAGGTGTGAAGACAACGTTACTTCATCGTGGCGATTTAATTCTTCGTAACTTTGATTTTGATTTACGGCAGTTTCTCAGTACTGCAATGATTGAAAAAGGGATTTCTATTATTTATGGAGAAAAAGTTTCTCAAATTCAATCCACAGAGAGTTGTTTTGATGTTGTTTTATCAAGCGGACAAATTATTAGTTCTGATCAAGTTATGTTAGCTATGGGTCGTGTACCTAATACGATAGGTTTAGGAGTTGAGCAGGCAGGGATTAAAGTGAATAAATTTGGTGCAATTATTGTTGATAAATTTATGACAACTAATGTACCCCACATTTGGGCAGTTGGTGATGTGACGGGTCATGTTCAACTGACTCCTGCTGCAATTCATGATGCAATGTGTTTTGTTAAAACTGCGTTTGAGAATATTCCCACTGCCCCTGATTATGATTTAATTCCAACAGCGGTTTTTTCGCAGCCAGAAATTGGAACAGTTGGTATTTCAGAAGAGGATGCGGTACACCGTTATAAGCATGTGGAAATTTATCGTACTACTTTCCGCCCTATGTACAATGTTTTTTCCGATAGTTCAGAAAAAGTGTTTATGAAGCTAATCGTTGATGGTGAAAGTCGTATTGTTTTAGGAGCACATATATTAGGTGATGGAGCTGGCGAAATGGCCCAGCTTATAGGGATATCTCTGAAAGGAAAGCTAACAAAAGATGTATTTGATAAAACTATGGCTGTACATCCAACTGTAACTGAAGAATTAGTGACAATGTATAAACCAAGCTACGTATATAAAAACGGAAAAAAAGTGGAAAACTGAAAAGAAAGATTGCGATAATAAATAAGGCTTTTGATATAAGTTGTGAGCACAATGCTTGGAGAGAGAGTGTGATGATAAAAGAGTGGTCGCCTAATTCTTGGAGAACAAGGCCAATTAAGCAGGTTCCAACTTATCCAAATAAATCCGCTTTAGAAGAGGTTGAGCGGAAGTTGCGTAGTTACCCTCCTTTGGTATTTGCTGGTGAGGCACGTGATTTAAGAAGTGAGTTAGCTACAGTTGTAGAAGGCCAGGCTTTTTTATTACAAGGTGGAGATTGTGCAGAAAGTTTTGCGGAACATAAAGCGGATAATATACGTGATTTTTTTCGTGTATTTTTGCAAATGGCGATTGTTTTAACTTTTGGAAGTTTTAAACCGATTGTTAAGGTTGGTCGCATTGCTGGTCAATTTGCAAAGCCACGCTCTTTTGAAATAGAAAAAAAGGGGGAAATTGAACTTCCTGTTTATAGAGGAGATATTATTAATGGTATAGATTTTAACGCAGATTCCCGTATCCCTGATCCACAGCGTATGTCTATGGCTTATCGTCAGTCTGCGGCAACACTTAATTTATTGCGTGCTTTTTCACAAGGAGGGTATGCTAATTTAGAAAATATTCATACATGGATGTTGAGTTTTATTTCTAATAGCCCACAGGGAGAACGCTATGAGTTATTAGCAAAACGTATTTCTGAAGCAATCAACTTTATGCGTTCTATAGGGATTACGTACAAAGCAAATTCTGTATTACGCGAAACATCTTTTTATACCAGTCATGAAGCGCTTTTGTTAGGTTATGAAGAGGCTTTGACACGGATTGATTCGACTTCTGGAAATTGGTATGCGACGTCTGGTCATATGTTGTGGATTGGTGATCGTACGCGTCAGATTGATCATGCTCATGTTGAGTATTGTCGTGGTATTAAAAATCCTATTGGCTTAAAATGTGGTCCCTCCATTCAGCCTGATGAGCTCTTAGATTTGATTGATATTCTCAATCCTGAAAATGAGCCCGGTCGACTGACACTCATTACTCGCTTTGGTTATGATAAAATTGAGAATTATCTCCCAAAACTGATTCGTGTAGTTGAACGTGAAAAACGCAAAGTTATATGGTCATGTGATCCGATGCATGGCAATACGATTATTTTAAATGGTTATAAAACACGTCCTTTTGATTATGTTTTGAAGGAAGTGGAAAAGTTTTTTTCAGTCCATTATAGTGAGGGAACTTATCCTGGTGGGCTTCATATTGAAATGACAGGGTGTGATGTAACAGAGTGTACAGGTGGTGCACATGCTATTTCTGAAAAAAATTTATCTGATCGCTATCACACATATTGTGATCCACGATTAAATGCAGATCAAGCATTGGAATTAGCGTTTCTTGTTGCTGAGCTCCTTAAAAAAAATCGTGATACTAATCCAGTATCTATGATTATGAATAGTTAAATAGTAATTATTTTTAAGATATTAAGAATAAAAAATATTCTTTGTGCTTAAATATAATTACGGTCGCCAATTAATAAAATGATACAAAATGATTTTCGTATAACAGTTGCTCAATTAAATCCTGTTGTTGGTGATATTGAGGGGAATCTTTCTCTTGCAGTGATGGCTCATCAAGAAGCTAAAAAAGATGGAGCCGATCTTGTTTTATTCTCTGAGCTTTTTATTAGTGCTTACATGCCTGAGGATATTGTTCTTAAACCAGCTTTTACGAAGGCATGTGCAGATTCTGTTCAAAAATTAGCAAAGGTAACTGAAGAAGGGCCAGGAATTATAATTGGTATTCCACTAAGGCATGATGATAATATTTATAACGGTGCTTTATTACTTGATAAAGGTAGGATAGTGGATGAAGTCTTGAAGTTTGACTTGCCAAATTATGCTGAATTTGACGAAAAGCGTGTATTCTCGCCTGGTCCTCGTCCTAAGCCTATTATTTATCGAGGAATAAAAATAGGTATAGTCATTTGTGAAGATATTTGGAATGATTCTTCAGTTTGTGTGGATTTCCGTAACGAAGGGGTTGAGATTATTCTTGTCCTTAATGGATCTCCCTATTGTCGTAAAAAAACATTAAGGCGTATAGACGTTGTACAGAGTCAAGCTGTTAGGTCAGGCCTTCCAATTATTTACGCTAATCAAGTTGGTGGGCAAGATGAGTTAGTCTTTGATGGGGGGTCTTTTGCATTAAATCAACAAGGTCAAATAGCATTTCAAATGAAACATTTTGAAAATCATATTGCTTTAAGTCATTGGAAACGAGAATCTACAGGATGGCAATGTATTTTGGGTCCAGATGAAAGTTTGCTCAACGGATTGGCGGCTGATTATCAAGCTTGTGTTTTAGGATTGGGAGATTATGTCAATAAAAACCGTTTTAAGGATGTTGTTCTAGGTCTTTCAGGAGGAATTGATTCGGCACTTTGTGCAGCAATGGCGGTAGATGCTCTTGGTCCTGAAAGGGTTCGAACTGTAATGATGCCATATCATTATACTTCTCAAGAATCATTAAAAGACGCTCAAGATTGTGCTCGTCTTTTAGGATGTTACTATGAAACAATACCTATTGTACAACCTGTTGAGGTGCTTTTGAGTGTAATGAGACCTGTTTTTCTAAATTTGCCATCTGATATTACAGAAGAAAATCTTCAAAGTCGTGTGCGTGGGCTTATTTTAATGGCTATTTCAAATAAATTGGGTTCAATGGTAATCACAACAGGCAATAAATCAGAAATGGCTGTCGGATATGCTACACTTTATGGTGATATGAATGGAGGATTTAATCCTATTAAAGATATTTATAAAATGCAAGTATATGCATTAGCTGAATGGCGCAATAAAAATCATTTACAAAATTGGAAAGGGCCAGAAGGAGTTGTAATTCCATCCAATATTATACGAAAAACGCCTTCAGCAGAGCTTCGAGAAAATCAGAAAGACGAGGATTCTCTACCTCCATATCCCATTTTAGATGATATTTTGCAATCTCTGATAGAGGATGACATGAGCATTTGTGATATTGTTAAACGTGGACATCTACGAGAAATAGTTGAGAAAGTTGAAAACCTTCTTTACTTAGCTGAATATAAGAGAAGACAATCTGCACCTGGCGTGAAAATCAGTTATAAGCATTTGGGACGTGATCGTCGTTATCCTATCGTCAATCGTTTTCGTGATAAAAGTTGAGCATTATTTTATGATAAAAGTTCGTTTTGCCCCATCGCCAACAGGTTATATTCACGTTGGTAATACCCGTATTGCATTATTTAATTGGCTATATGCTCAAAAAAATAATGGTGTATTTATTTTACGTTATGATGATACAGATATTGAACGTTCTAAACAAGAATATGCTGATTCTATTCTAGTTGATCTTGAGTGGCTTGGTATAAAACCGAATGAAGTTTATTATCAATCTAAACGAATGAATAGATATGATGAGGTTGTAGAAAAGCTAAAAAAAATAGGTCTCCTTTACCCTTGTTATGAAACTGCAGAAGAGTTGGAGTTGCGTCGCAAGGTTCAGCTCTCACGTAAAAAGCCTCCCATTTATGATCGCGATGCATTAAAATTGACATCAGAAAACAAAAAAAATCTTGAAGCTCAAGGTCGTAAACCTCATTGGCGCTTTCTTTTACCTAATTTTGATAACCATCCTTTGCAGACTAAGAGAACAGAAGTTTATTGGGAAGACCTTGTTAAGGGAAAACAAGTTATTGATTTGGCGTCTCTTTCAGACCCTGTTTTAATTCGTGAAGATGGAAGTTATCTTTATACATTGCCATCTGTTGTTGATGATATAGATATGGGCATTACCCACATTATTCGTGGAGATGATCATATTACCAATACAGGGGCTCAAATTGCTCTTTTTGAAGCTTTAAATGTGAAGCCACCTGCTTTTGGTCATATCAATTTATTGAGTACAACATCAGGAAAAGGGCTTTCAAAACGTGATGGTGATTTTTCTATTCATTCTTTACGAGAGGACGGGTTTGAATCTATAGCGGTTCAGTGTTTTTCTGTTTTGATTGGAACTTCCCAAAATGTCTACCCTTATCCTCATCAAGAAGCTCTTTTAGAACATTTTAATATTCAAGATACGTCAAGGTCGGTAGCAAAGTTTGATGTTACTGATCTTCTTTCTTTAAATAAACATCTCGTTCATGAATTAACTTATGAGCAAGTTAAAACACGATTAAAAAATCTTTCTATTGATGGAGAAAAGGTAGAGTACTTCTGGAATACAATAAGAGGGAATATTAATAAAGTAAATGATGCTGTTTTATGGTGGAATATTATTCACATTGATCAAAGCTTTGATAAAGTAGCGCTTGAAGATCGTGCATTTGTGCGTCAATCTGCGAATTTTTTACCTAAAGGTGTATTAGATAATGAAAGTTGGAAGCAGTGGACAACGACATTAAAAGAAAAAACGGGGCGTAAAGGAAAGCCATTGTTTATGCCATTACGTCAAGCGCTTACAGGGATGGATCATGGTCCTGAAATGGGGAAGTTTTTACAGCTTTTAGGGCGTGATAAAGCAATACAAAGATTGACTACTTAAAGAGAAATAAAAGATATTCAGGTTGAGACATTTAATTAATTTTTCTGTATTGCAAGAGTTAAAAATTTTCCGTGCCTTAATTGAGGTAGGTATCATTTAAGGGCGAATTTTTATAAGCATAAACGCTGGTATATCATCGCCAAATCCAGGGAAAGTGTGGTTTTTATTTTTTTGAGAACGGTGTCGTTCAAGTGAATCCTCTTTATTATTGATATTGGAAATATGATTCACTTTGTTGTCTTTTAAAGATTTTTTAGTTTGCGTAGTACGCTTTTTATAAGTAGCTTTCTTTAAGGGTTTTGTAAATTTTGTTTTTGAAATAGTATTATCTTCATGATCGTTATCGCCTTTTTCTAAAGTAGATAAATCTCCATCAAGCCATTCAATTTTCTCATTACTTATTTTTTCAATAGCGTTGATATAATTTTGATCATTTTTAGTGACAATCGTAAAAGCCTTTCCGCTACGATTCGCACGTCCTGTGCGACCAATGCGATGAATATAGTCTTCAGCATGTGTAGGCACATCATAATTGAAGACATGGCTAACAGCTGGGATATCAAGTCCACGAGCGGCAACATCAGAAGCAACGAGAAGTGTAAGTTTGTTATCTTTAAAATCAGCCAGTGTATTCATACGTGAGTGTTGGTCCATATCTCCATGAAGTACACCCACATTAAAATTATATTTGACGAGAGATTTAAAAAGTTCAGAAATATCTCTTTTTCTGTTGCAAAAAATAATAGCGTTTTTAAGTTCATTCCCTTCATTATTTATAAGGCTTCGCAGAACAGCTCTTTTATCCCATGCTTTACTTTCAGATTTAACGAGCCTTTGTGTGATTGTTTTCGCTGTTGAGGATGCTTTTGTAACCTCAACGGACACAGGAAAATGTAAAAACTGCTTTGCCAATTTTGTAATTTCCGGAGCCATTGTGGCTGAGAAAAACAAAGTTTGACGTGTAAAAGGGGTCAATTTACAGATGCGTTCAATATCAGGAATAAAGCCCATATCTAACATACGATCAGCTTCATCAATAACGAGAATCTCAACACCCATTAGAAGTAATTTTCCGCGTTCAAAATGATCAAGAAGCCGTCCTGGTGTCGCTATAAGAACATCAGCACCTCGTTCAAGTTTACGATCTTGGTGTTCAAAAGAAACACCACCAATCAATAGCGTAACATTTAAACGATGATTTATTCCATATTTATCAAAATTCCCTTCAACTTGAGCTGCAAGTTCCCGTGTAGGCTCTAGGATAAGGGTACGAGGCATTCGTGCTCTTGGACGGCCTTTTTCAAGTAGTGTAAGCATAGGCAAAACAAAAGAGGCTGTTTTACCAGTTCCTGTTTGAGCAATCCCCAAAACATCTTTTTTTTGGAGTACATGAGGAATTGTTCCACTTTGAATAGGGGTTGGAGCCGTATATCCCGCTAATTTTATTGCTTTAATAACTTTTGCGGAAAGACCTAAATCATCAAAACTATTTAAAGATGGTATCATTTTTTTGTCAATTGCTTTGCAACTTTAATCTAGTTATCCAAATTATTAGTAAGATTATAAAAATTTCATATCAATAAAGATGGTTAAGACGCATTTACAAAAAAGTCAACTATAACGGCTATATACATAAAAGTATATATAATAATTAATAGCGAAATTGTTCTGATAAAATACGTTCATCCCATGAATGGTTAGAGTCAAAAAGAATTGAGACTGTTACTTCAGAGGCTGATGAAATGGTAACTGAATGGACAGATTTAACTTCAACATTATCAGCTGCGGCATTTACGGGACGCTTATTAGGTTCCAACATATCAAAGTGCACTGTTGCAGTGTTTGGAAGCAACGCACCATGCCATCGCCGAGGGCGAAAGGGACTAACGGGGGTAAGCGCCATGAGGGGGGCCATGAGCGGTAAAATAGGTCCTTGCGCTGATAAATTATATGCGGTAGATCCTGCTGGTGTGGCAACGAGAATACCATCACAACATAATTGCTCCATGCGTACGTTGTGATCGATGCTAATACGAATTTTAGCTGCTTGATAAGATTGACGAAATAAAGATACCTCATTGATTGCTAGTGCTTCAACATAGCCTTGATATTCAGCTTTAGCAATCATACGCAACGGGTGTATTTCCTTTTTGTGTGCAATTGCAATGCGGTTTGGCAATTCTTTCTCATGAAACTCGTTCATCAAAAATCCTACAGAGCCTTGATTCATGCCATAAATAGGTTTTCCAGTATTCATAACATCTCGGGCAGTTTGTAACATTGTACCATCACCACCGATTGCGACAACAACATCAGCTTCAGTGAGGGAGCAATGGCCATAAATGGAAATTAATTTATTGGTAGCTTTAGTAGCTTCTTCAGTTTCAGCTGAGATGAAATGAAGGTGTTTTGGTGGCGTAGTCATTAAGAGTTATCCTGATACTTGTCGTGTATTTTTACTGTAATTTGAAAGAGTTTTGAAGTCGTAATAAAATTTTTTATAATTTTTATAAAAAGAGAGTTTTGTAAGAAATGATTTACTAGAGGTAAAGTTACCATTACTTTTTAGAATCAGAAGATTTCGTTTTGCATAAACGGTAGGTATAATATCCTTTATATTTCTTTAGAGTGTTGATTCATTCTTGAAGATAAGGGCATGATGAGTTAAAAGGATACAGTCGATTTCAATACTTTATTGCATGCACCCGTAGCTCAGTTGGATAGAGCGCTGCCCTCCGAAGGCAGAGGTCACAGATTCGAATTCTGTCGGGTGCACCAAGCTTAGCAATTTTATTTCTAATTTAAAGGTTATTAAGATTATTTTTTTAGATAAAAATAATAATAAAATTACTTTAGAATAAAAAAATAATTGTCTCAAATAGATTATTTAAAAAATGTAAGTCAAAAAAGGGGAGGGAGATGAAGATTTTATTTTATAAAATAATTTTATTATTATTTTTGTAATAAAAAATATTTGTGTATTGTTATAGATGTAAAATATTTGTTTTTTTATTTCTTGTAGAATATTTCAAAAAGTTTCTGCTATTTCTGTTTGGTAGATTAAAAAACTAGTAAAGATTTCTTATCTAATAGATACCGATCTGTCATATATGTCAGTATTATAGAGCAGCTCTTTTTTATTTCATAAAAAAACAATCAAATGATCACGCTTTAAGTAAACAAGAAAGAAATTTATGACTATTATACTAAATCCTGGAGAAGTAACACTCAGCGAGCTTGAGGCTGTTTATTTTAATGGTGAGGTGGGTAAACTTCATAGTGATACATATTTAGCAATTAAAAAAGGCGCAGACCGCATTTCTGAAATTGTTACGGGCGATAAGGCAGTCTATGGTATCAATACTGGTTTTGGGAAATTGGCTTCAATTAAAATTGATGCGAATGATGTAACTGTTTTGCAAAGAAACCTTATTTTATCGCATTGTTGTGGGGTGGGAGATCCATTAGAAGAAGATATTGTGCGTTTAATGATGACTTTAAAGCTCATTTCTTTAGGAAGAGGGGTTTCTGGTGTTCGTTTAGAACTGGTGCATTTATTAGAAAGTATGCTTGAAAATGGAGTTATTCCTGTCATTCCTCAAAAAGGATCAGTTGGTGCATCAGGTGATCTCGCTCCTCTTGCTCATATGGCGGCTGTCATGATGGGAGAGGGAGAAGCTTTCTTTCAAAATACTCGCATGAGTGGTGCTATTGCTTTAGAGAAGGCAGGATTATCTCCTATTACTTTAGAAGCAAAAGAAGGTTTAGCTCTTATTAACGGTACACAAACATCGACTGCACTTGCGCTTGCTGGTCTTTTTCGAGGTTACCGAGCATTGTGTGGTGGACTTCTTTCAGGAGCTTTGACAATAGATGCTGCCATGGGGTCGACAGCGCCATTTCATCCTGATATCCATGTTTTACGTGGCCATTATGGGCAAATTGTTGTATCAAAAACATTAAAAACGCTTGTAGAAGGTTCAGAAATTCGATCTGTACATTTGCATGATGATAAGCGTGTCCAAGATCCTTACTGTATGCGTTGTCAGCCGCAGGTTATGGGTGCGTGTTTTGATATTCTTATGGGAGCAGCAAAGACACTTATTATTGAAGCAAATGCAGTTACAGATAATCCGTTGATTTTAAGTGATGGTGAGGTTGTCTCAGGTGGAAATTTTCATGCAGAGCCTGTGGCATTTGCTGCCGATCAGATTGCTCTTGCTTTATGTGAAATAGGATCAATTTCTCAAAGACGTATTGCTCTTATGGTTGATCCAGCAATTTCTTATGGGCTTCCAGCATTTTTGGCAAAAAATGCGGGTCTTAATTCAGGTTTTATGATTGCTGAGGTAACATCAGCTGCTTTAATGTCTGAGAATAAACAGATGGCTTATCCCGCTTCTGTTGATTCAACACCGACTTCAGCAAATCAAGAAGATCATGTTTCAATGGCTTGCCATGGTGCTCGTCGATTATTGGCAATGAGTGAAAATCTTTTTACTATTGTTGGTATTGAAACGCTTATTGCTACACAAGGAATTGAATATCGTGCTCCCTTTAAAACAAGTCCTTTATTACAGTCTGTTGTAGAACATGTGCGCAAAGATATTGATTCTCTTGAGGAAGATCGTTACATGGCTGAAGATATTCATAAAGGCCATGTCCTTGTAAGTGAAGGACATTTGTTATCCATTTTGCCAGAAAAAACTTTTCCGCAATTAATACAAAAATAATGCTTTCTTTTCAAGTTGATGAGGGAAGGAAGGTAATCAATTTTGGTATTTTATTTATAAAATGAGTGGAACAAATAACATATTAAAATAAATTATGATATAATTTTTGTTGGTTATTTGTTTCCATAGCTCGATATCCATAGTCAGGGATTGCTCTGATATTATGCTTTATGGTGATTAATTTATTATTACAAGTTGATAAAACATAATATTAGGGATGTCTTTTTGTTGTTTTTAGTTCAATCTAGCCCAAATTATAAAATATAGATTCCCCCTTTATGTATTTAAACAGTGATTATTTTTGTAAACTGGTAGAGGTTAATGCAAATATTTAGAAAGATAGACATTTAAGAATATTTTTTAGTCATAACTTTTGGCGGAAGAGAATTTGGTTGAAGGTGGTTGGAACTTTTAAGAGATGGATTGTGTTTACAATTACTCAAAGCTGTTAAAATTAGTAGGCTTCGTTGCACAATTGCTTAATTTATTTCATTATGATTTTAAAAACACTGGTTCATAAGTTGTTTTGTATAATTTATGGAGTATAAAAAGTCATGAAGAGTTTATTAACATATTAATATAATTTAGCACGATTAATATCGTTAATAAACTTTAAAGCTTCTAATTTGTGGATTCAGAAGAGTATGTAGTGGAGAATACTACAATAAATAAAGTGTTTTTCAAAAAATAGAGAATATGAAAATGGGTTAAATGATAATTATAGAAAATTTTATAATTTCTTGGTTTAAAAAATGATAAAAATCTAAGCTGTTAAAGAAATTGAATAATTTACGATGAAAGTATTTTTTTATTTCTTAGGATAGAGTATCTCTGATTATCACTCAATGTTTTTTAAGATACATTTGTGCTGGAAATATAAGGTTTTATTTACCATAAAGCCGCGTTTTTTATCGGTTAGAGTCAGTATTACAATGAAGAGTTATAACAAAGAAGGAAAAAGATGGTAACAAATGAACTAAAACGAGGTATGAACAAGCGTCAGGTTATTTTTTTAGCTTTTGGCTCTTCGATTGGGACAGGTCTTTTTTATGGATCTGCACAAGCGATTAAACTTGCTGGACCAAGTGTTTTGATTGCTTATTGTATTTTTGGTTTAGTTATTTTTATGGTTATGCGGGCTCTTGGTGAGATGATTATCCATAATCCGTTACCTGGTTCTTTTGCTCGTTATGCTGCTAATTATATATCCCCATTAGCTGGTTTTTTAACAGGATGGACATATGTATTTGAAATGATTCTTGTCGGTTTAGCTGATATTACAGCTGTTGCAACTTATATGGGCTTTTGGTATCCCGATGTTGCTCCTTGGGTATGGGCACTCAGCATTACACTGATTATTACAGCAATTAATTTGTTAGCAGTAGAAGTATATGGAGAGTTAGAGTTTTGGCTATCTTCGATTAAAATTATTGCTATCATTGCGATGATTATTTTAGGAATAGCAATTATCTTATGGGGCTGGGATACAAGTATAAACTCTTCTGCTATTGGCATCGAAAATCTGTGGAAAAATGGTGGTGTTTTTCCTAACGGTTGGTTTGGTTTTTTGACTTGTTTTAGCGTGGTTATCTTTGCGTTTGGTGGCATAGAAATTATAGGTATGACAGTAATGGAAGTGAAAAATCCACATCAGACAATTTTAAAAGCAATTAATTATACTCCATTTCGTATTTTGCTGTTTTATATTATGACCTTAGCTACTTTAATGTCACTTTATCCTTGGAATAAAATTGGTCTTATGGGTAGCCCTTTTGTTTCAATTTTTGAAAAGCTTGGCATTTCATTTGCTGCAAATATTTTAAATATTGTTGTTGTCACCGCAGCTATTTCGGCAATGAATAGTGGAATGTACGGGGCTTGTCGTATGATACATGGGTTATCGCAGGAAGGTTATGCTTTAAAAAAATTCCAATATTTATCAAAAAATGGTGTGCCAATTCTTGTTATTTTGTTGATTTCTGTCATTTTTTTTCTTGGTGTTGTCCTTAACTATTTCTACCATGAAGGACTTTTTTTTCTCATTGCAGCAATGGCAACATTTGCCACAGTTTTTATTTGGATGATGATTTTACTGTCGCAAATTTTTATGCGTTTTAAGATGTCTAAAAAAGAGCAGAGTGATTTAAAGTTTCCAATTCCATTTTGGCCAATAGGATCAATTTTTTCTATTTTATTTATGATTTTTATTTTTATTTTATTGTTATTTTTTGATGATACACGACCAGCTTTATTTGTAGGGATTATTTGGGTTATCTTTCTTATTATTTGCTTTTACATGCTTAAATTTTTTGATTTAAAAAAAAGAAAAGAAGCACGGAAATGCGAATAAAGCTTCTGAGAAATAAATGATTAGTGGGCTAGTTACTGTATGTTGGAAAAAATGAGTAATTTCTTTAAAAAGTTAGCTTCTCATAATCCCTCTTCTAATGCGTGTGAGCGATTTTTTGCATATGCGATTTAATGTATATATGTAAATGCATAAATAAAAATAAGAAAAAATTTGCAAATTTTTATTTTTTTGTATTCGCGTATAAAGATCGTTTTTGAAATAAAGAATCAAAAAATATTGATGGATTATTTCATAAATGAGCAATAAGCTTTGCGAGATAGCGCTGCAAATTATCTCGCCAACCCATGTGATGTTAACACTTTTTGCAGATGGTACTGCATTCCATGATTTAAGTACAGTACCTTCTGGAGAGCGAACGGTTTGTTTTATAAAGCGTTTGTTAATAAAGTCGCTTAATTTTTCATGAAATTTTTCTTTTCTCTTTTTTAAAGGTGGGAAAGAAATTCATTACAAACATGTCAATCAGTTCAGCTTTTGCTGGGATTTTTTTATGGAGGGAAGAATATGTGCAAAATATCCAAAGAAGGACCTTATATTAATCAAGCAATAGGAAGGCTTGTTTTTTACACGCTTATCAAGACCCCATTGGAATATGGACAATAGGCTATGGTCACACAAGTGTTGCTGGAAAACCTGTTGTTCACAATAACATGAATATCACTGAAAAGGTGGCAGAAGATATTCTTTGTCGAGATTTAAAACAATTTGAGAGGAGTATTGAACAAGTTGTCACGGTTCCTTTAACAGATGAGCAATTCGCAGAACCAGTGTCGTTTTGCTATAATGTAGGGACAACAGCATTTTGTAATTCCGCACTCCTTAAAAAGATGAATAAAGGTGATTATGAAGCTGTGGCAGCGGAATTACAGAAGTGGGTTAAATCCGGAGGAAAACGTCTTCAAGGTCTTGTTAATCGTCGAGCAGCAGAAGCGGGGTTATGGGTAAAGGGGTCTTATGTTGCTTCCAACTATCAAATAGTTGAAACAAAAGAGCCAGCAGGTCTTTTAAAACTAGAAGCTCTTGTACAAATTCTAGGTTCTTTTTCAGGGCTTGGGGGATTATTAGCAGGGAATGGTCCCGTTCAATGGGCTTTAGCAGCCATTATGGTGCTCGCTGCCTGTATTGGCATCATGTTTGTTGTCAAACGCTTTCATGAGCAGCATCTATGATTTGGTCTATGAAAAAAAACTTTTTACTTATTATGGCAGCCTTCGCTGCTTTTTTTATGGCTTTTAGTGCAAGCTTTCTCCCTTGGAAAAAATGTGGAGCAATAAAAGCAAACAAAGAAAGCTTTAGAAACGGCTACAACACGATTTGAGGTGAATAATGAAGTTAACAAGAAAAGTGATGGTGCTGTGCGTGCTGAACTTTCTCACTGGGTGCGTGACGAATGAACGTTCTGCCTGTGTTGGTTGGATGCCAATCTATTTGGATTGTAAAGACCTCAACGTAATAAGTTCAAGCTTAGCAAGAGACATCTTAAAGCATAACAAACAGGGCGAACGTTTGTGTGGATGGAGATATGGTTAAAAGAAAAGTTGAAAAGTACACAGAGCTTACAGATGCAGAAAAAGAAATGCTGCAAGAAATAATAGTTACTTACCAAAGTGTAAAGATGATGTCTCGCTTTATGAAACGGATCGCGCTCATTATCTTTTTATTTATTCTTGAATTTTCACACCTCATGGATGCAATAGAAAATATCTTTACGCATCTGAAATAGTGGTTAATTAAAATTTAAAGACTTTTTATTTGAGGTACTTTATAATACAATATCAAATATCTTAATCCCTAACATAAGACATTATAATTCAGGTATTTTAAAAGATTATTATGATTTTTACTTCATTCAAATTAGAAAATTTTCGAGGAATTTCGCAGCCTGTGGAAATAGATTTTACAAAAGGAAATCAAGATTTTCCTTTTGTTCTTGTTGGTAATAATGAATCGGGAAAAACTACAATTTTAAAAGGTATTAATTTTATATCTGTGCTTTGTAGAGGAAAGCAATTGCCAGAAAATTTTTTCGTTTCTATTCGTCCAAAGAGCTCCTATTTTAATGGTGACATAATTTTATCAGCATGTCTTTCTTGTAATAATGACGATATGAGTGCACTGAAATCTTTAAAAACACCTTCTAAAAAGTTAATTTGTAAAGACATTACAAATAGTGAGGATGGAAAATTTGAATTGTCTTTTATTTATCCGTTTAAGAATAGTGCGTGTGATGAAGGTATTATATGCATTAATAAGAAACAGATAGATAAAGACGATTCTATTATGGGATGGATAGCTGAGCGCACTCCTGAAATAGTCTATTATGATGATTTTATGTTTGAAGTGCCTGATAAAATCAGATTTTCAAGAAGAGAAAATGGAGCACAAGATTTATTATCAAGTTCAGAGAAAAATTACCAATGGCAGATGATTTTAAATGATTTCCTCATAGGAAGTTATTATATACATGCGTGTGTAAAAGATGAAAAAGCTGTACTTGATGTTGATTTTCAGCGCGATATTATTGATTGCAATGATGTTGATGCGATTGATCAGCGTATGGCGTCAATAAATGATTATTTAAATTCTATAGTGAAAGAAGATTGGGAGAATATTACTAAAGGTAAAAGCGTATTTGATAGTTGTGTAATAGAGAGATCTAATAGTAGTGATGGTAATTTTGTAGATTTTTGTTTAAAGGTTAAAGCAAAGAATCGTTCCTTTTCTTTGTATGAAAGGAGTAAAGGATTTCGTTGGTTTTTTTGTTTTAAAGTTTTTACTGAGGTTCGTAGACACAGAAGTAAAAATGGGGTAGTTTTTTTATTGGACGAGCCAGCGAACAATTTACATATTCGCTTGCAAGAGAATATATTGGATTTTTTAAAGAATTTATCGAGGTTAGAAGGTAATAAAGTAATCTATTCGACGCATTCGCCTTACCTCATTAATCAAAATGAACAGGATAATCTATTTTCTGTGCGTAATGAAGCGAGTGATTTTGAATTGCCTAGAGTTATGTGTAACAGATTTCTAGAATTAGATACCTCCACGAAAGAAGCTCAAAATGCTGTCGAGCCTATTATCCAAAAAGTGAAGATTTATGTAATGCAAAAAATAAGCTTTTCATCAGTTATGAAAATGCTTAGAAATATTCATTCTTGTACAGAAATTATAAACAAAATTACGGAAAATATAAAAAAAATAATTGAATCACCGGACTAATTGTAAAACTATGGCATGCTTGTTAGAAATTTTAGTAATTTTTATAGCATGACTTAGAAGAATTTTGAGAAAAAACGCGCTTCATGAAGGAAAATGTGAGAATCTTCTTTTGAATTGATCGGTAAAAAGCGTACTTTATAAAGATATGTTCGACAATCCTATTCTCTCACCTTTATTTATGTATCCCTCACTTTAAAAAAAGAAAACAAAATCAATAAGTTACACGCAATAAAAACAACCTGGTGGGCGTGACAGGGATTGAACCTGTGACCCCTACGATGTCAACGTAGTGCTCTCCCGCTGAGCTACACGCCCATCCAATGAATTATGTTGCATACACCACATAACATTATAAACGTCAATGCTTAATTTAGTATTCCAATAAAATAAGCACCAATATTTAAAACTTTCTTTTTCAAGCAGCTATAAGTATTTTTTCTACTTCATTAACTAACTCACGTAAATGAAACGGTTTGGAAAGAACTTTTGCATCAGGAGGAGCATCACTATTTGAATTTAATGCCACTGCTGCAAAGCCCGTAATGAACATCACCCGTAGATCCGGATCAATTTCAGTTGCGCGCCGTGCTAATTCTATTCCATCCATTTCTGGCATGACAATATCAGTAAGTAGAAGAGAAAATGGTTCCTCTTGTAAACGTTTATATGCGCTAACACCATTATCGAAATCAGCGACTTCGTAGCCTGCACGCTCTAAGGCCTTTGCTAAAAAGCGACGCATATCGTTATCATCTTCCGCGAGCAAGATTCGTTTCATGGCTATGTTCCAATTGCTCCAATTCCAGAGTTTTTCTACATTAACTTATACAATATAGAGTACTTATAAAAAAAGCGATAAAATGCTCATAATTAGAATGAATTGCAAAATAGTTAATTTTTGCGTATTTTTAAAATATAAGATATTAGTTTTTAATTAGTTAAGTTCGAAATGTATGTGGCTTGAAATGCGTGGGTGGGGTCTTTTTCTCTCTTTTAATTAAGATTGGTATATTTTATTTTATGCTTTGATTATAGTTATATGATCTTTATAAAAGTATTAATTTAAAAAAGTTATAAGCATAAAAATTATATTTTATAAATAGTTATTTTGAAGTATACGATATTAAGATATTTATAATTGCATTACTTTATTAATACTATAAATTATTGATTTATATTTATAATCGGTAACGTTTATTGTAATTTTATAAACGGATTTTCAAGTATCTCTTGAAATAATTGTATGAAAGATTAATTTTATAAAATTAAATAAATTTTTATTATTTAGATCATCAAATTGTGAAAATTTTATGCTGTGGGTTTAAGAGATAAATGCGTCAAATGCGGTCCAAAATTGTTTTCGATGATTTTCTTCGTGTATGATTGTATCAAGGTTAGCTCCTGTGATTGTGATACTCTCTGTAAAATGGGTATGTTTGCATAATTTTCGTATCTCAATATTGTTCGTAATATTATTTTGATTAGCAAGTATAAACAGTATTGGGATTTTAAAATATTCATTTAGTATATTTTTTTTCATAATATCAATTGTATTAAGTGCCGATGCCATCCATCGAGATGTTGGGGGAGGAATAAGAAAGTTAGAAGGAAAATATACTTTATTGGTATGCTTAAGTCGCATACTTTTTTGTTTAAATTTTTTTCCTCCTTTAGCTGGTAAGAAACCAAGACCTATATCAGAAAGAAATTGCGTTAGTTTATGTTGAAAGCCATTTATTTTGTTGCTAAATGGTGCAACAAGGGGAGAAATACAGAGTACTTTTTTGAAACAATCATTAATAATATTTGGTTCGCTAAGAGCTATGAGCGCACCCATACCGTAAGCTAACATATAGTATGGTGGCGGACAATTAGGATAAACAACCTTTTTAAGAAATTCATTTAAGTCATTAATATCATTATTAATATCAAAATAATGATGTCGTCTGTTCTTCATTCTGTCATGCCGTGATGTTTCTCGACCAAACCAGTCAAATATTGCTGTATGAAAACCACGTTGAGAAATTTCATTTATTGGCAAGAAATACTCTTCGATAGTATTTGCATAGCTTTCGAGAATAATGATTGTGCCTTTAGACATATCTATTTCGGGATACGTCGTTGCAAAGCGAATTTCACGATCAACAGTTATTCTAATATAGCTGATATGGATATTATGAGGAGAAGGATTGCAACTTATAGGGTTAATAGGTGTTTTCAATTTATATCCTCTACCGTGTATTTTGATAATTAAATAAGATGAAACAATAAGAAATTATATGAATGTAATGGTGATGAAGGGTTAAGAAACGATTATATTGCTTTTGTGTGTTCTACGAATTTAAAAATAAAAGAGTTGAAATAGGAAAAAAGAATTACCAAATAAATAATGCGGTCGCCATGATGGGGTCGCTGGTTCACGGGCAGTTTGCCGTTTGGGAACTTTGTGAGTCAATTATAGTCGCTCTAAAGGAGGGCAAATATTATGCGTCAAGTAGATTTTTCACCGTTTTACCGTTCAACAGTAGGTTTTGATAGTCTTTTTAATTGGTTTGATTCCAGAACACAACCAGATGATGTCTCTTCTTATCCGCCGTATAACATTGAACGTTTAACTGAGGATTCCTATAGGATTTCTATGGCTGTTGCTGGTTTTTCTCAGGATGAAATTGATATTGAAACTCATTGCAATCAGCTAATTATTAAAGGCGAGAGAACGCCTGAAAATGATAATGAAGAACGAGAATTTCTTTACCGAGGCATTGCTTCTCGTGCTTTTGAGCGGCGTTTTCATTTGGCTGATCATGTTAAAGTTACTGGGGCAGAACTTGGTGATGGCCTTCTGCATATTCAGCTTAAAAGGGAAATGCCGGCTGAATTAAAGCCCAGAAAGATAGCTGTGCATACGTTACCATCTACTGTAAAAAATGGTAAGAATGATATTGTACATAGTGTAAATTCAGAAATTAAGCAAGCTGAATAACTATGAATCTCTTCACAGGGAAATAGCGCGGGATGAGAGTCCCGCGTTCTTTGTTTTTTGATTGAAAAAGAGGCTACTTATAGTAAATTTTTTGGGTATACATTGCACGATAATAATAATTGTTGTTGCTAAATACTGTAAATTTTATGGTAGCACCTAATGAAATTATAGTCTGGGATTTTCATTAATAAGAATTCAATGTTACTATTATATGATAAACATTTTTGTAAATTATTAACATTAGTGCAGGGGGGAGTCGTGTAACTCAGTTTTATAATGATACATAGTGTCTTCAGATACTGCAGCATAATAGAAAAACTGTTTGCGTTGTTGTAAAACAAAGAGAGCATTGTATTTCATATAATTATTTTTTCAGTTCTTTTTAGGACGTTCAAAAAAATGCTCCTGATTGATATCAGGATTTATAAATGTAAATTATACTTATCACTGTTTCACACCATTAAAGTTAAAAATAACCTGTAAAAAGACGGATGTTGCTTTAGAAAGAGTGAGAGTTATAACCATCACACAAGTATGGGATCCCTATGGTATTTTATCAGAACTATATTGTTAGAATATGATGTTAGCGGAACTTGTGAAAGCCTATCAATTATAATCACCCAGTGTTTAAAAATATTTGAAAACAATCAAATGAAAAAACTGAACGTGTCAATTCTAATCTTATTAATTTGTTTGTTGAGAAGGTTTTCTAAGGTTGCTATTTTTAGAATCGCAGTCGTATTTTATAGTATCCAAACATTCAAACACAGACATCCATAGCTTACTTTACATTACGCAATAGTGCTGCTTGAATTTAGCGGTAAGAATGTATTTTCAAATGAATTTTTCATAGTAGTTAGATTGCATAAGATAAAGAGCTTATCAATATATAAAAATCAATACACAATGGATAAGATAAATTGGTATTTTCCCAAAAATAAAGCTATTAATCCGTATAAGAAGTTGAGCCGTTAAAAACCATCCTTACTTGCTGTTATAAAGCAATGCAAGGCAATTTTCATCATTTACCTGTACGGCATATTATTGTTAATTTGCCAGATTGTTGTTCATTTTTCATTATCAGTTTGAGGGTAGTATTATTGGTAGTGTATTGGGGCTATAAAAAGGAGTGAATGTATTTTTATTATTTTTATCGATCCAAATGACTCATCGTCGTTGGTAAGAGCTTATTTTTATTAAAACTTATCAAAAATGAATAAAGCATGTGAAGGATTTGTTTTTATCCGAAGCCTGAAAGGTGGCTGTATAACGACACAGTCTTAAACATTTATTCTTCTATCTGATTTTTTACTTGAACGGTGATTATGAATATACCTAAGCTGTTGGACTATTAATAATAGGGATTAATGAAAACTGCATTACAGTATTTTATATCTCCAATACAAGAGGGAAGGGATTATATCCTTATTAGCTGGCATGCATCGACTGATACTATACTGTTGAAGTTTAAACACACAGCTCAATTGATGTTATTGCAGTATAAGGTTAGGGAGTTTGCTATGCAAGTGATGCAAGTTTCCATTATCAATAGGTTAAAAAAGTTTACCATTACTGAATTGCTCGAATTATCTACTACAGTTTCTGAATATAACTTTAAAAAATGAACTGATAAAATTTTGTAGTTAAGCTATAGATGTAAAAATGGTCGGAGCGGCGGGATTTGAACCCACGACCCCTTGACCCCCAGTCAAGTGCGCTACCAAGCTGCGCTACGCTCCGAGTTATGCCAAACGACTAAACGAGTGTTTCTTTAAAGGCAAGAAAAAAATCAGAACAGCGATATTAAAAATACTTTTGCTATTTGAAAATGAATTTACACGAATAAAAAGAGCTCTCTATATTCATAGTTTTGTTTTTATAAATAACACGAGTTCCTGAGCTAT
This sequence comes from Bartonella eidoli, assembly GCF_036576145.1. Classification (NCBI taxonomy): domain Bacteria; kingdom Pseudomonadati; phylum Pseudomonadota; class Alphaproteobacteria; order Hyphomicrobiales; family Bartonellaceae; genus Bartonella; species Bartonella eidoli. Next base: position 68,498 of record NZ_JBAFWX010000007.1, read on the forward strand.
CATTTATTTCATAATTATGATTGAAAATAAATTTTTTTATGATTTTAGAAGATTCTGATTTTTTTTAGTTTTACAAAATAGGATTGTAGATGATTATCAGTATCGGGCAAAAATAAAAATTCAGATAAAGACACAATTATAAATGCAGTATATAGAACGTATAAATGCAGTATATAGAACGTGGCTTTTTTATTTTTGTAGAAAATGCAAAAATGATTTAGTTTATATCTTGTTGTTTCTTTTAAAACATACCAGATAAATAATATGTCGTAGATGAAATTATTAAAAATCTTTATGCGGAGAAAAAGAGCAAATAATGGGGCATTTTTCAATAATAAATTTAACAGAAGCAGCCGTGGATCACGTTAAAACTATTATGGATACAAAAGATGCACGAGGTATTCTTATTGGTATTAAGAAAGGTGGTTGCGCGGGTATGGAATATACCATCACTTTGGTGAAGGAGGAAACTTTAGATGCAGATGTTGTTGAAGTTAATGGTGCTCGAGTTTTTATAGCACGCGATGCGATATTATTTTTGTTAGGGACACAAGTAGATTATGAAGTGACAACACTTCGTTCAGGTTTTGTATTCAAAAACCCTAATCAAGTTTCAGCGTGTGGGTGTGGTGAATCAGTAGAACTTCGTCCTGCTTTGCAAAAGAATTTAAATAAAACATATGAATCCAATTTATCTGAGTAAAATTATAGTTAATTAATAGATAGTGTTTATTTCGTTTTAAGAGTTCTTTGAAATAGAAGTACATAGACCTTTCAATACAGATAAAGTGGAATCAGGAATTTCATATTTTTACTCTGCAATTTTATAAATATGGTAATAAAAGAGCCGTTTAAAAAATCATTGAAGGATAGAGGCTCTTTTTTCTTGTACAATTAAAGTCTGTAAAGGAGATTATGGATATTCTTTTTAATGATTTATATTAGACTATAAAGTTTTAGTTGTCCCATCGCCTATGTAACCACGTCCATTGACTAGGATATTCACGTACCCAAGTTTCAACAATATCATTTAATTTTTGTATAGAAGCAGCTATATCGATTTCATTTTTTTCATTAAGTGGAAGTTCTAAGCGTTCATATAATTCTAAACGATGACGTCCTCCAGATAAACGAATACAGCGTGCTGGATAAATATCACAATTATATTGTCGAGCAAGTTTTATAATTAAAGGGTTTGTTTTTAGTGGTCTATTAAAAAATGTTCCTGAAATACCCCGGCGAAATTTTTGATCAACAAGTGCACCAATATTTTTACCTTCTGCTAATTTAGCCGCTAACATCCAAGCTGAACCCGCATTGGATGGAACAAGATGTCCCATGGAAGCTTGTCGAGCTTTAAGAACCTGTTTTGCAATATATGGATTATTGGGTGGTCTAAATAATACCGTAACATCAAGACCAAAACTTTGTGCGCATATAGGAAGAAGTTCAAAATTTCCAGTATGAGCTGTAAAAAAAATATGTGGTTTTTTTTCATTTTTTAGTCTTTGAAATATGTCAACACCGCTAACTTCAATGAGACCAGGTTGGTCAGAATCAGGATCAAAGTCAAAAATTTTATCAAGAAAAACATATTCGGCTATAAGACGTCCCATATTTTGCCACATTTCCATTGCTATCTCATGAAGCTCTTTTTCTGTTTTTTCTGGGTATGCAGCTTTAAGATTTGCAAGCGTAATTTTGTGACGATGCAGAAGGGGACCAAGTGTTTTGAGCAGCCAAGAAAAAAAAGAAATTCCAATCTTAGGAGGAAAGCATTTAAAAATAAATAAAAAGCCAATAAACAGGTGTGTCCATAACCAATAAAATGAATTTTTAGTTATAACTTTAATACGATACAGAAAAATTTTAATATGATATTTCATGATAATTTAATCAACTTTAAGAATAATTTTACCAAAAACGTCACGGCTTTCCATTCGTTTTAAAGCGGTGTCGATTTCATTTAATCCAACAATTGTATCAATAACGGGGCGTACAGCTTTTTCCGCCATTTTTTTCATAGCATTTTGCATATTTTCCATACGACAACCAAAAGAACCAAATATTTTAAGTTGTTGTTGGAATAATTGCATTAAATTCATAGATGTTGAAACACCAGAAGTAGATCCACACGTTACCAAACGTGCTCCCCGTTTCATACATAACATTGATCCATTCCATGTATCGGCTCCCACATGCTCAAAAACAACGTCTACACCTTTTTTTTGGGTTAATTTTCGGACAACACCTTCAAAACGATCTTTACGATAATTAATAACATGGTCTGCTCCAAGAGATTGTGCTTTTGCAATTTTATCATCTGAGCCTACGGTAGTGATGACTGTGCAGCCGGTATGTTTAGCAAGCTGAATGGCTGCTGAACCAATACCAGAACCGCCTGCATGTATTAAAATAGTTTCTCCAGCTTGTAATTTTGCGTTATCAAAAAGCATATGCTCTACAGTGCCGAAGGTAATTGGGGCAACAGCAGCTTCTAATTCATCGCACTTTTGAGGAGCTGGAATTAGTAAACGTGCTGGCAAATTAACGAACTCACATGCAAAGCCGTCAAAATGAAAACCGTAAATGCCTTTTACATGATTACAGAGATTATCACGGCCTTCTTTACAAGCTTTGCACAATCCGCAGGTTTGTGCACCATAAATTGAAACGACTTGCTCAGGGTGTAAATTTTTTACATTACTTCCTAATCTAACAACTTCACCAGAAGCTTCTGCACCAATTACTATCGGCATTTTTCTTTTAGCAAAAGCCATACCACGCCATCCCCATACATCTATATGATTAAGAGCAACTGCTTTTATACGAACAGTGACTTCATCAGGTCTTGGTGGTGGAGGTGGAGCAATATCAGTGATTTCAAGCCGACGCTCATTCAATAACTGAAGTGTACGCATTATATTCCCCTTTAAAATATATATATGCTGTCAGATTAAATTCATGAAGTTTTATTGTAAAAGAATTATCCTTTATATGCTGTGATAACAAGACTAGTATTTTGGCCACCGAACCCAAATGAATTTGATAAAACTGTGTTGATACAGGCTTTGCGGCTATAGTTAGGAACGACATCTAAAGGGATAGTAGGGTCAGGATGATCATAATTAATTGTAGGAGGAATGATTCCTGACTGAATGGTTAAAAGTGAAAATACTGCTTCTATAGCGCCTGCAGCAGTTAATGTATGACCAATCATTGATTTATTAGAAGAAACTGGAATATTTTTTAAAATATCACCGAAGACTGTTGATAATGCAAGATATTCCATCTTTTCATTTTCGGGTGTTGAGGTTCCATGAGCATTAATATAGTCAATTTCATTAATAGTTATTTTTGCATCATTTAAGGCTTTACGAACAGATCCAATAGCTGGAGATGCATCAGGTTTTGATCTCGTACGATGAAAATCATCTGCTGTTTCTCCACAGCCGGCTAAAATCCCTAAAATTTTTGCGTTACGATTGAGGGCACTTTCAAGGTTTTCAAGGACAAGAGCACCCGATCCTTCTGCCATAACAAAGCCATCTCGATCGCGACTAAATGGTTTAGATGCTTTTTCAGCAGGATCATTATGAGTTGAAAGAGCAGATAATAAAGAAAAACGAATAAGAGATTCTGCTGAAACAGAACCATCTGTGGCTACAGTGAGTGCACGGTTTGTTTCTTTTCGTCTAATAGATTCAACTCCTAATTGAATGGCTGTTGCTCCAGATGCACAAGCAGTTGAAAGTGTAACAGGAAGCCCTTTGGTTCCAAATTTCTTTTGTAGTTTTTCGGCAATCGCACCAAATTGTGTAGATTCAAACAACATTTCATGAGGGGTACGACTGCAAATCTCAAGAAGGTTTTTATAAGAAGGTTCACTACCGAAAGCTCCTTCTTGATCAAGAGAAAAACGTTCTTTCCATTCTAGCTCGACAGGAGGAGCTGCTAAAAATAACAATCCATTAAAATTTGTTTTATCAATGGCTGCTTGATCTAAAGCCTCTTCTGCCGCGAGCTCTGCAAGTTTTTCAGAAAGAACGGAAGTACCAAGTGTACTTTCTTTAAGAAAATCAATTGTTCCAGCAATATGTGTATTTAATTTATCAACAGAAAAGCGCGTTATTTTATGAATCCCGCTAATACCATTTATTAACTTTTGCCAGTTTTTATCTTTTCCTTTCCCCAGCGATGTTATCACTCCTGCTCCAGTTATCGCTACAAGTGGATATCCAAAATGATCATTGTATTGCACTGTAAAAATTTCCCTTAAGCGGCAGTTAAGTGTATTATACCTTCAGTTCTTTTAATGCCAATTGTTGTAACAAGTGCTTCATGTATTTCTTTAGAGAAAGGTTTTTCATGAATACTTAAAGGCGGAAAACTACCTTTTTTCCTAATAGAAATAGCGGCAAGAGCAAGCGCTAATGGAAATTGAGCTTCCCTCATATAGCCAAATAATGTTGTTACACCGCGATAAGATATATCAGCATCATCAAGAGCCCTTTTTTCTGCTTCTGTCACTTCATGAAATCCAGAAGCAGCTGAGAAGGCTAAAGAAGATTTGGCTTTTATTGTTTTTAACATTGTGGAGATCGATTTCTTTAGTGGAGTTTTTGTTCTATCTGTTTGATCTGTAATAATCTGATTAATTTTCGCATAAATACGTGCATTACGCTTTTTAGCATGTTCTTCACTTTCAAGAACTAAAAAAACACCGCCCGAACCAGTTATAACACCACCTCCAAGACAATTTTTACGATCCCATACAGGTGTCCATTTGCTGTGTGTTAAAAGCTTTCCGAGTTCGTGGGCTAGCAACATATCATAACCTTGTGCATTATAGGAGCTTCCCACTAATGCATGTGTGCTTTGCCCTGATTTGATACGAGCTGCAGCAATTTGAATCGCGGAAAGTCCACTGCCTTCTTCTCCCATAAAAGTACGAGAAGATCCCGTTACTTTATGAACAATTGAAATATTTCCAGCTAAAAGATTTGAAAGTTGTGCTAAAAATAAAGTCGGACGCAGCTCAGTCGAAAGAGTTGAATTTAACATAGAATGATGATCAGTTACTGTACGCCCTTCAGAAAGAACTTGTGTATCAACAGCAATATCACGTTCTCCTCCACCTGCCGCAACGATCATATCCATCGTTGATGTGAGGTGTTCATTATTTTTTATTCCAGCATCATCAAGAGCAAGACCAGCTGCATAAACACCAAGACGCTGCCAAATACCCATCTGTCTCTGATCACTTCGCTTGGGAATTTGTAGATTCCAGTCGACTTCAGAGAGCTTGTGAACAGTGTAAGGAGAATAAGTGTGACAATCAAGATTTGGTTTAGTCGAAGAGTCGTTTAAAATATTCCAATGACGCTCAACCCCTTCACCCAAAGAGCTTATAAGACCTATACCAGTGATGAATACAGTTTGATCACGCATAATAAAAGAGTTAATCAGCCTGTTTTATAGCAACGAGCTCATCAATTTTTGCACAAAGATTTTTAAGAACAAAGTATTCTTCGGTTGCAACCGTTCCTTCATTAACATCCTGTGTCCATTGTTCTAGTGGAATTTTAATTCCAAAAACTTTATCGATAGCAAAAACAATATCAAGAAAATCAAGGCTATCGATTCCCAAGTCATCAATTGTATGGCTTTCAGATGTAATCATATCGCGATCAATCTCACTGATTTCTGCGATAATGTCAGCAACTTTATCAAACGTAGAAGACAATGCATAATTCCTTATATAGTTATATAATTTAGACTACACCTTAATATTACTCTTTTAGAATCTTTTTTCTTAAAAAAAAAGACTTAATATAAAATATAGCTGTATTTTCGATATATAAAATTAGCTTATATTATAGAATAACTTACTTTAAGATTATAATTTTTTAGAAATAAATTTACTTTATTTGTTTATAATTTTTTCTATTTGCAGCAAGTACTGCAAGAGCTGTCATGTTTATAATCCCTCGAGAAGTTACTGAAGGTGTTAATATATGCACGGGACGTGCAGCTCCAATCATGATGGGACCAACATGAAGCGCATTAGTTAGATCTTTAACAAGATTGAGGGCAATATTAGCTGCATCAAGTGTTGGAAAGACAAGTAAATTAGCTTCACCTTTAAGGCGTGAAGCAGGAAAAACGCGATTACGAAAAGTTTCAGAAAGTGCAGCATCACCGTGCATCTCTCCATCAGCTTCCAAATCAGGATATAACTCGGTAAGAATCTCGGTTGCACGACGCATCTTTTGTGCACTTTTTGTATTTTTTGAGCCAAAGTTTGAGTGTGACAATAGTGCTGCTTTGGGAGTTATCCCAAATGCTTTAATTTCTCGGGCTGCTAGTACTGTCATTTCTGCTATTTCTTCTGCAGAAGGATTTTCATTAACGTAGGTATCTGTAAAAAAGAGAGTACGATGTGATGAAATAAGTAAACTCACAGAAGAAAAATGACTAACATGAGGATCACGCCCAATAATCTGTTCAATTAATTCAAAATGACGTTCAAAGCGTCCTTCTAATCCGCAAATCATTGCATCAGCTTCTTCCCGCATGATTGCGAGAGCAGCAATAGCTGTTGTTGAAGTTCTTACGATTGTTTTTGCTGCATCAGGTGAAACACCATGCCTTCCTGTATAATGAAGAAATAAGTTAACATAATCACGAAAACGCGGGTCATTCTCTGGATTTATAAGTTCAAAATCTACACCAGGGCGAATTTTTAGACCGAAACGGTTTAATCTTGCCTCTACTACATGTGGACGACCAATGAGTAAAGGAATTGCAGTTTGTTCTTCAAGAACGATTTGTGCTGCACGAAGTACACGTTCATCTTCACCATTGGCATAAATAATACGTTTACGTTTTGCTGTTTTTGCCGCTGCAAAAACAGGTTTCATCGTTAAGCCAGAACGAAATACAAATCTATTAAGGGTATCATAGTATACTTCCATATCTTTGATAGGTCTAATTGCTACTCCTGTTTTCATCGCTGCTTTAGCAACAGCAGGAGCAATACGTAGTATTAAGCGAGGATCAAAGGGAGAGGGAATAAGATATTCTGGTCCAAAACTGGATGGTTCTTTTGAATATGCACGCGCAGCGATATCTGAAGATTCTTCACGAGCAAGAGCTGCAATAGCATGAACTGCTGCCATTTTCATTTCTTCATTAATTGCTGTTGCACTAACATCTAATGCACCACGAAAAATATAAGGAAAACAAAGAACATTATTGACCTGATTAGGATAGTCAGAGCGTCCTGTACAGATCATTGCATCTGGTCGTACAGCACGTGCTTCTTCTGGCATAATTTCTGGTATTGGATTGGCAAGAGCTAAAATTAATGGATTTTGAGCCATTTTTTTTAAATATTCAGGCTTTAAAACACCACCTGCTGAAAGGCCTAAGAAAATATCTGCATTATCGATAATTTCAGATAAGGTGCGTGCGGTGGTTTTTTGTGCATAAGTAACTTTCCAGCGATCCATAAGGACTTTGCGTCCTTCATAAACAACTCCTTCTAAATCGCTAAGCCAAATATTTTGAATTTTTGCTCCAAGACGTACTAAGAGATTAATGCAAGCTAAAGCTGCAGCACCTGCACCTGAAGCAACTATTTTTGCGTTTTCAATTTTTTTTCCAGCGAGGTGTAATGCATTTAATACAGCAGCAGAAACAATAATAGCAGTTCCATGTTGATCGTCATGGAATACCGGAATATTCATTCTTGCACGAAGTTTTTCTTCTATTTCAAAACATTCAGGGGCCTTAATATCTTCAAGGTTAATACCACCAAAAGTAGGCTCTAAGGCAGATACAGTTTCTACCATTTTTTCAATATTTTGAGCATCAACTTCAATATCAAAAACATCAATATTTGCAAATTTTTTGAATAAAACAGCTTTTCCTTCCATGACTGGCTTTGAAGCGAGGGGGCCAATATTTCCTAATCCAAGAACAGCGCTTCCATTCGATATAACCGCCACTAAATTAGAGCGAGAGGTATATTGAGCAGCAAGATTTGGATCTTTATGGATTGCAAGACATGGTGCAGCAACACCTGGAGAATAAGCAAGAGATAAATCATGTTGATTATCAAGAGGTGTTGTTGCTTGGATTTCCAGCTTTCCAGGTTTAGGATACTGGTGATAAAAGAGTGCTGCACTATCAAATTCAGCTTTTTGTGAACTGAAACTGTTCTTTTTTTCTGTAGACATTTTTATGATATCCAAGTTTATTCTATGTTTATTATATTATATTATATAGTATTTTTATCTATGATAAATTTTTGCTGATAGAGTCCGATTTTGTTGAATACAAAAATTCATGGGCACACGTAAATCTTTCTGGACTATAAAACTGTTTTGTTGGTTCTTTACTATTTGCATTAGTTTATAATATTATTGATATCAGCACTATTATTTTTCTTTCTTCAGATTAAACTAACAAAAATTATTAAATGTTTAAAAT
>NZ_JBAFWX010000008.1:0-50217 GCF_036576145.1 Bartonella eidoli
ATACGCTTTAAATTCACCAAAAAATTTCGTGATCGCCGCTGTCAACGAAGTCTTTCCATGATCAACGTGACCAATCGTACCAATATTAACATGCGGCTTCGTACGTTCAAACTTGCTCTTTGCCATCCTGAGCTCTCCATTTTTTATCCAATTCAAGGACTAAGTTAAAATTAATTACGCAACCCAAAATTACGCATATTTCTTTTGAATCTCCAAAGCAACAGCTGAAGGAACAGGTTCGTAATGATCAAACTGCATTGTATACTGAGCACGCCCCTGGCTCATCGAACGCAGAGTATTAACATAACCAAACATGTTCGCCAAAGGAACCATTGCATTCACCACTGTTGCTATACCACGCGCTTCAGTTCCCGAGATTTGACCTCGACGAGAATTTAAGTCACCAATGACATCCCCCACATAATCCTCCGGTGTAACAACTTCAACTTTCATGATTGGCTCAAGAAGCTGTGCCCCAGCTTTTTTAGCACCATCACGAAAGGCTGCACGAGCAGCAATCTCAAAAGCCAAAACAGAAGAATCAACATCGTGGTAGCCACCATCAATCAACGTAGCTTTTACACCAAGCATAGGAAACCCTGCTAGAGGACCTGAGCCCATAACACTTTCTATTCCCTTTTGAACACCCGGAATATATTCCTTAGGAACAGCCCCACCAACAATTTTTGACTCAAAAATAAAATCATCACCATCATGAGGCTCAAAAACAATTTTCACACGAGCAAATTGACCTGCACCACCAGACTGCTTTTTATGCGTATAATCAATCTCTGCAACTTTCGTAATCGATTCACGATAAGCAACTTGAGGCTGACCAATATTAGCCTCAACCTTAAATTCACGACGCATACGATCAACAATAATATCAAGATGAAGCTCACCCATTCCAGCTATAATTGTTTGACCTGACTCTTCATCTGACTTAACACGGAAAGACGGATCCTCTGCCGCTAAACGACTAAGCGCAACACCCATCTTCTCTTGATCTGCCTTTGTTTTAGGCTCAATCGCAATTTCAATAACAGGGTCAGGAAATTCCATCCTTTCCAAAATAACAGGCTTCAAAGGATCACAAAGGGTATCTCCCGTAGTCGTTTCCTTAAGACCCGCGAGAGCAACAATATCACCCGCAAAAGCCTCATCTATATCCTCACGAGAGTTTGAATGCATTTGAAGCATACGACCCAAGCGCTCTCTCTTACCCTTCACTGTATTCTCGAGAGAAACACCTTTCTGAACTCTACCGGAATAAACACGACAAAAAGTTAATGAACCAACAAAAGGATCATTCATAATTTTAAACGCAAGCATTGAAAGCGGCGCATCATCTGAAGACTCACGAACAGTCTCAAGCTCAGTCTTCACATCAATACCACTAATAGCTGGAACATCCACTGGAGAAGGAAGGTAAGAAATAACAGCATCTAAAAGCGGCTGAATCCCTTTATTCTTAAAAGCTGTACCACAAAAAACTGGATGAAACTGAACCTCTATCGTACCTCTCCGAATAAGAGATATAAGCTGTTCATTTGTTGGCATCACACCATTTAAGTAAGCCTCCGTTGAAGCTTCATCAACTTCAACCGCCATCTCAATCAATTTCTCACGATATTCTTCAGCCTTCTCTTTTAAATCAGAAGGAATTTCACCCACTACCGCAGAGGCCCCGATAGAACCATCCCACCTCAACGCCTTCATCTCGATAAGATCAACAACACCCTCAAAATCACTTTCAGCACCAATGGGTAATTGCAAAACAAGCGCTTTAGCACCCAATCGAGAACCAACCATTTCCACGCTACGATAGAAATCAGCACCTATTTTATCCATTTTATTAACAAAAACCATACGCGGCACATGATATTTTTCAGCCTGCCGCCAAACAGTCTCTGTTTGAGGCTCAACACCAGCATTCGCATCTAATAATGCTATTGCACCATCAAGAACACGCAAAGAACGCTCAACCTCAATAGTAAAATCAACGTGCCCCGGCGTATCAATAATATTAAAACGCCGCCTCCTACCATCACGACCTTCCCAAAATGTAGTTGTTGCGGCAGAGGTGATTGTTATACCACGTTCTTGCTCTTGCTCCATCCAATCCATCGTAGAGGCACCATCGTGGGTTTCACCAATCTTATGACTCTTTCCAGTATAGAACAAAATACGTTCAGTCATAGTGGTTTTACCAGCATCAATATGCGCCATAATACCAAAATTACGATAATCTTCAATTTTATATTCGCGAGCCATTACACTTGCCTCAACCTTCAATACACTTACCAGCGATAATGAGAGAATGCACGATTAGCCTCAGCCATACGATGAACATCCTCACGCTTCTTTACTGCAGAACCACGATTATTAGCCGCATCAACCAATTCAGCAGAGAGACGACCAATCATCGTCGTTTCATTACGCCCACGCGCAGCTGCAATCAACCAACGAATAGCAAGAGCTTGACGGCGATCAGGACGAACATCAATAGGAACCTGATAAGTAGCACCACCAACACGACGCGAACGAACCTCAATATGAGGAGCAACATTCTCCAACGCACGATGAAACAAAACCACAGGATCTGATTTTACCTTACTCTCCACAACATCAAGCGCACCGTAAACAATACGCTCAGCAACCGACTTCTTACCATCAAACATAATGGCATTCATAAATTTTGTAATAACCAAATCACCAAATTTAGGATCTGGATTAATTTCACGTTTTTCTGCTCTATGGCGACGGGACATATCTCTTGTCTTTCGATATTATTTTGGACGCTTCGCGCCATATTTTGAACGACGCTGTTTACGATTCTTAACACCCTGAGTATCAAGCAACCCACGAATAATGTGATAACGAACTCCTGGCAAATCCTTCACACGACCACCACGAATCATCACAACAGAGTGCTCTTGAAGATTATGCCCCTCTCCTGGAATATAACCAATCACCTCAAATCCATTTGTCAAACGAACCTTAGCAACTTTACGAAGAGCGGAGTTTGGCTTTTTGGGTGTCGTAGTATAAACACGGGTACAAACACCACGTTTCTGCGGGTTCGCCTGAAGAGCAGGAACCTTATTACGCTTAACAGGTACCGCACGTGGCTTGCGAATTAACTGGTTTACGGTAGGCATGCAACCTTCCTCTTCAATACATTCATTCAGCCCATTAACCAGGGCTCTTAATTTCTACCTATCCTGACATCAGCCAGAACAAAACTTAGACTCATACAGAAAATCGGGTAGTACTGAAAACAGCTTACCCGACTAAAAGCAGAGAAGGCAATAGCCTCTTGCGCTGGCATTTGCTTTTATTTTAAACAAACCCTATTAAAAATGACCTTTAGAAGGAATATCCAAGTCGTGATCACTTTTATATCGGCTGTGATAGTCTCTAATAGCGAGAACACGTACATTCGTCAAGAACTAAACATCAAAAAAATAAATTAACATTGCTATAGTTTTAATTTAATATCGAACGTCTAAATTAATATCTAATAGAAGCTCTTGATAAATTAGATTGCTATAAGTAATATCCCCCATGAAATATAAATTAAAACAACGCATAAAAAGTGCACTGTTATAACACTTCAACGCAGTAACTTATCAAATTACATGTGCATATTCAGTATCTAAAGTAAACATCATGAAAATAGCAACGTGGAATGTAGCTGGAATAAAAGCGCGACACGAAACATTATATAAATGGTTACAAAAAAATCAGCCGGATATAGTTTGTCTACAAGAAATTAAAAGCACCGATGAAAACTTTCCGCGCGACGCAATCGAAAGTTTAGGCTATCACGTGGAAATACATGGACAAAAAAGTTTCAATGGTGTTGCGATTCTTTCTAAAAAAGCACCTGATGAGGTTACCCGTCAGTTACCAGGAGATAATAGTGATAAACAAGCACGTTATATCGAAGCTGTTTATTCAATAAATAAAAAAGTCATTCGTATAGCATCTCTTTATCTTCCTAACGGCAATCCTGTTAATAGTGAAAAATATCTTTATAAAATGGAGTGGATGGAAAGATTATACAGACACGCAAAATTATTACTTTCATATGAAGAGCCTCTTATTTTGGCCGGAGATTATAATGTCATCCCTGCCCCATTAGATGCAAAAAAACCTCAAGAATGGAATAATGATGCTTTATTTCTTTTACAAACAAGACAAGCATTTCAACGCATAATTAATTTGGGTTTTTATGACGCCATTCGTAGCGCTACAAGCTCACCATCGTTCAGCTTTTGGGATTTTCAGGCTAGCGCATGGCTTAAAAATAATGGTATCCGCATCGATCATTTACTATTATCACCAGAAGCTGTTGACCAACTTATTTGCGCCTACAGTCAAACAGAAGTAAGAGGATACTTAAAACCATCAGATCATACTCCCGTTTGGATTCATCTTAATCTAAATTACAAAATATAACACCTTTTTTATAAGAGTCATAAAAAGTATCTTACCTTTAATAAATATGTTATACAGCAATGTAAAATAATCATAACAATAAAGAATCATAAATAAATGGAGGGGAAAAATGAGAAAATCACTGTTAGTATTTATTACAGCAACCGCTATAGGATTCACAAATATTGCGCAAGCGGAAAATAATACACTTGAAAAAATTAAAAAAACGGGTGAAGTAGTTTTAGGTGTTCGTGAAGCCTCAGGTTTAGCCTATGCTCTTGGTAACAGAAAATACGTTGGCTTTCACACGGAAATGGCAAAGCATATCGTTGATGACATTTCCCAAAAAATTGGCAAGCCAATTAAAATTCGTTATCAGCCCATCACATCACAAAATAGGATTCCTTTACTCAAAAATCATACTTATGATTTCGAATGTGGTTCAACAACAAATGATATTGCTCGCAACAAAGAAGCCGCATTTGCTTATACAACCTACGTCGAAGAGGTCCGGATTGCAGTAAAAAAAGATTCTAATATTAAATCCCTTGATGATTTAAATGGAAAAACAATAGCAACGACCACCGGTACAACATCTGTTAAACTTCTCCGTAAAAATAAGCGCGCGAAAAATATTAACTTTAATGTCGTGCAAGGAAAAGATCATGGAGATAGCTTCTTATTATTAGAATCTGGCCATGCAGACGCGTTCATCATGGATGCTTCAATCCTTGCTGGACATATTGCTAAATCAAAAAACCCATCAAATTATGTTATTCTTGACACTGTATTTTCAGTTGAACCTATTGCCTGTATGCTGCGATTAAAAGATAAAGATTTAGAACAAGCAATTAACAACAGCATTACACGTCAAATTCAAGATGGATCACTTGAAAAACTTTATGATAAATGGTTTATGAAACCAATTCCGCCTGCAAATGTTGTAATCAATCTCCCATTGTCGAAATTAACAAGATACGCTTGGGAACACCCAAATAATAAGCCTCGCGAAGATTACGCCGAAAATAATTTATAAAATTTCAATATAATCAAATTATTTGAATTTTTATTATGATTATTTTTAGACCGAGTTTTATTGTACGTAAGTAAATGTGCCTGGTTTATTACCTTGTTTATTTGCTGATAATTAAGTTTAGGAAACATTAATTGATGGATTTTTCTTTTCTCTGTACAGATGATCTTAATCAAGAATTAGTAGCTGGGTGTCTAGGAACTCCAGGTGTAAGCCATACATATTTAGATAGTCTTCTAGAGAGTCTAAAAAATACAGTTATATTATCTATTTCTTCAATAATTTTAGCTGTATTTTTAGGTATCATCATAGGGACAATGCGCACTTTGCAAAATACTTCTATGATCCATAGTTTATTTCGCATTATTGGGGGCGCTTGGGTGGAAGTTATGCGTAATATTCCTTTACTTGTGCAAGTCTTTTTATGGTATTTTGTTATCCCTCAAATTTACCCACCAGCAATGCATCTGCCACCCATTTTATTAATAATATGCGCTTTAGGATTTTTTACATCTGCACGTATTGCAGAACAAGTCCGTTCAGGAATTGAATCTATTCCTGCTGGACAACGTTATGCAGCTATGGCACTAGGGTTTACAACTTATCAAAGCTATCGCTATATTATATTACCACGCGCTATACGCACAATCATACCTCCACTCACTTCAGAAGCAATGGGCGTTGTAAAAAATTCATCTATAGCATTCGCAGTTTCAATAAATGAACTTATGCAATTTCAATATCAAACTATTGAAGAAGTAAGTCATGTTTATGAAAACTACCTTCTTATAACAATTCTTTATATTCTTATAGCTTTATTCGTATTCATTATTATGACTATTATTGAGAAAATGCTTAAAATCCCTAATTTTCAAACAGAAAGATGTTGAATATGTTAAATTTCACAAATTTCCCGTTTGAATCTTATTTTTCTTTCGATTTTTCGTTTTTTAATTTTCAGATATTTTGTTCTTACATTTTATCGGGACTGCTTTTTAGTATTTTTCTAACCATTTTCGCCACGGTATTTGGATTCATTTTTGGTACATTAGTGGCGATGATGCGGCTTTCCTCTGTAAAATTACTCTCGTTATTTGCAGTAATTTACATAACTGCCATGCGTTCAGTCCCACTTGTTATGGTTATTTTATGGTTTTTTGTTCTTTTGCCTCTTTTAATCGGAACATCAATCGGTGCAAATAAATCGGCATTAATCACTTTTACCGCATTTGAAACTGCTTATTTTGCAGAAATTATGCGTGCCGGTATAAATTCAATTTCACAAGGACAAAAGCAAGCAGGACAGGCTCTTGGAATGACATACTGGCAAAATATGTACCTTATAATTCTTCCTCAAGCTTTTAGAGATATGCTCCCTATCTTTTTAACACAAGTTATTATCCTCTTTCAGGATACAACCCTCGTTTATGCAATAAGTGGCGATAGCCTTTTAAATGGTTTTGATATTGTTGCTAACAATTTTGGTGTAAAGCAAGAAGCATACATCTTAGCAGCTATTTTCTATTTTGTGATTTGTTTTACACTTTCGCAGATAGTTTTGTATATACAGAAAAAAATATCTATCATTCGCTAATAGGAAAAAAAATGTCTACTCATATAATCGAAATAAAAAATGTTTCCAATTGGTATGGCGAAGTTAATGTGCTAAAAAACTGTACAACTAATATTAATAAAGGAGAAGTTGTTGTAGTTTGTGGACCGTCAGGATCAGGAAAATCAACTTTCATTAAAACTATTAATGCTTTAGTTCCTTTCCAAAAAGGTGAAATTTGGATTAATGAAGTGCCAATTCATTCAAAAAAAACAGATCTATCTAAACTGCGTAGTCATGTAGGAATGGTATTTCAACACTTTGAACTTTTCCCACATTTATCCGTTACTGAAAATTTAACAATCGCACAAATTAAAGTATTAAAGCGCAGCAAAAAAGAAGCTCTCGAACGCGGTTTATTATATCTTGAACGTGTTGGGCTCATTGAGCACAGAGATAAATATCCCTCTCAACTTTCCGGAGGGCAACAACAACGTGTTGCAATTGCACGCGCTTTAACTATGGACCCGCTTATTATGCTTTTTGATGAGCCTACATCTGCTCTAGACCCTGAAATGGTAGGTGAAGTATTGGATGTCATGATCAGTTTAGCAGAAGAAGGTATGACAATGATTTGTGTAACCCACGAAATGGGGTTTGCTCAAAAAGTATCGGAACGCGTTATTTTCATGGATCAAGGAAAAATTCTTGAAGATTGCTCATCTAAAGATTTTTTTTCCAATCCACAAGACAGAACACCGCGTGCACAAGAATTTTTATCTCAAATTCTTAATCATTAACCAATCCATTATGAAAAAAGTCAAAGATATGCTTTCAAAATATTCAAAAAACAATTCAAAATTGTTCTCTTGATGTTATTTGATTCGCGAAATGAACAAATTTGCAGAATATGTATAAGTAACAAAGTAGGTTCCTTGCAGAAAGCATATCCGATATTGTTTTTTTATACAAAAAAATCATATCTTGTAAACAATTCATGATTTTTTTATGTAATCTACAAACCTAACCTTATGGAGAAATATGGTCATTATCTTTTGATAAAAAATGACCCATTTTTGAATATACATTAAATTATTTCAAGTTTATTATCTGACTCTATAGATATAGAGAGGTTTTCCTACTTTGATGAGCATACTTACTCATACCGATCTACACCAATCAAGCTATTCTACTTACCTATTTTTAATATACATACCCATAAATTCTAGGCATTTCATAAACTATCAATAATCTTTTAGAAGTTTTCTATATCTATTGCCATAAAAAATGAATATTTTTTTATAGCATAAACCCATTTATCAGCTAAAATTTTATATTACTATTCGGTGTTAGACATTTTATATTTTTCCAACACAAAATTATAATGACTGTATATAAAAACGCTATAAATTGAACTAAAAAATGAATATAAAAATCGTCAAAAAGAACAGAATAAAATAACTCTTAACTTTATAATAAAAAAAGACTATAATTAACCAAACTGTTCTAAAGCATTAGATATCTTCTTCTTGGCAGCATGCAGTTCAGCAATTCTATTGCGTTCAGCCTCAATAATTTCAGGCCTTGCATTTGCTATAAATTTCGGATTATTTAATTTAATCGATATTTTTTCAATATCCTTTTCAATTTTACTAATATCTTTCATCAAGCGAGCACTCTCAATTTCCAAATTAATTAACTCTCCCAACGGTAAGCAAAAAACTGCCTCTCCTAAAATTATCTGAGCTGATGAATCTGGAACTTTATCAGAGAAATTTATTGTTGCTATACGTGCTAACTTTTTAATAACAGCATCATAATGCTGTACACGCTTTAATATTACGTCTCCTCCCCCAACAATAACAAGAGGCGCTAAAGCAGCTGCAGGAACATTCATTTCAGAGCGTACAGCACGAATTTCGGTGATGACAGAGATAAGCCAATTAATATCAAAAGCAGCTTTCTCATCTAAAAAAGTTACCTCCGGCCATTTTGTCAATACCAACATATCTGCACGTCTCATATCCGACGTTTCTGTAAGAAACCATAACTCCTCAGTGATATGGGGCATAAAGGGATGAAGAAGCTTATAAACCTCATCCAAAACCCAAGCAGTACAAGCTTGAGATTCACTTTTAGCATCTTCATTTGAACCCTGAAATACAGGTTTGAGAAGCTCTAAATACCAATCACACAATGTATGCCAAATGAAATGATACAGCGCATTCGCAGACTCATTAAATTTATAATTTTCAATCCCTGTAGTTACTATAGAAACAGTTCTAGATAACTCTGTTATAATCCAACGATTGAGCACAATCTTTGCGTTTTTAGGATCAAAATCAGGATTGTGCTTCACACCGTTCATCTTTGCAAATCGGGTAGCATTCCATAATTTCGTAGCAAAATTGCGATAACCAGCAATACGAGAAGGATCGAGTTTTACATCACGCCCCTGTGCTGCCATAATAGCCAAAGTGAAACGAAGTGAATCCGCGCTATACTGATCAATTAACTCCAATGGATCAATAATATTTCCCTTTGACTTTGACATCTTAGCTCCATTTTGATCACGTACAAGAGCATGAACATAAACGGTTGAAAAAGGCACTTCACCCATAAAGTGAAGTCCCATCATCATCATACGAGCAACCCAGAAAAAAATAATATCAAATCCAGTCACGGATAAAGATGTCGGATAAAAGGTTTCTAATGCAGCAGTCTTACTTGGCCAACCTAATGTTGAAAAAGGCCAAAGAGCTGACGAAAACCAAGTATCTAAGACATCTTGATCACGAATTAGCTCAACCGCTTCGCCATAATGAGATAAAGCCGAATCTAAAGCTTCTTTTTCGCTTTTTTCCACAAAAACCGTACCATCAGGTCCATACCAAGCAGGGATCTGATGGCCCCACCATAATTGACGAGAAATACACCAAGGTTGAATATTGTCCATCCAGTTAAAATAAGTTTTTTTCCAACCATCTGGAACAAATTGTGTTTTTCCTTGATGAATAGCCTCTATTGCTGGTTTAGCTAATTCTGCAGCATTAACATACCATTGATCTGTTAAGAAAGGCTCAACAGGTACCCCACTACGATCTCCATGAGGAACAGTATGTAGATGATCTTCAACGGTCACTAAATACCCATTTTCATCCATCAAAGAAACAATCCGATCGCGCGCAATAAAACGATCCAACTGATCTAATTTTTCCACCAACGCTTTTAACTCATTTGATAAAGTTAAACCATCAAAAAACGCCGCATTTTCACGCAAAAATATCTCTGCTTTTTGTGTAAAAATGTTGATCAAACGTAAATTGTTACGTTGCCCAACTTCAAAGTCATTAAAGTCATGTGCCGGTGTAATTTTTACTGCACCACTTCCTGCTTCCGGATCAGCATGAGTATCCCCAACAATTAACAATTTACGGCCAACAAGTGGTAAAATAGCGCTTTTACCTATAAGGTTTTTATACCGATCATCCGTTGGATTAACGGCAATTCCAGTATCACCAAGCATTGTTTCTGGCCGTGTTGTTGCTACCGTTATAAAAGTTGTAGCATCATTTGGATCAAAAGCTTTACCTTCAAGAGGATACCTAAAATGCCACAAATGACCTTTTATTTCCTTTTGCTCGACCTCAAGATCAGAAATAGCTGTTAATAATTTTGGATCCCAATTAACTAAACGTTTATCCTTATATATCAACCCCTGCTTATAAAGCGTAACAAAAACTTCATGAACAGCTTGGGATGAACCTTCATCCATTGTAAATCGCTCACGTGACCAATCACAAGAAATACCTAAGCGTCGTAACTGATTAGCAATAACCCCACCAGTTTTATGACGCCACTCCCAAATACGTTCAATAAACTTTTCTCTTCCCATCTCTTGACGGGTTGGCTCTCCGTTTTCCGCAAGCTGACGTTCAACGACCATCTGTGTTGCAATCCCTGCATGATCCATACCAGGTTGCCATAATACATTCTTTCCACACATTCGCTGAAATCTAACTACAATATCCTGAATTGTGCTATTAAGGGCATGCCCCATATGAAGAGAACCCGTAACATTGGGAGGTGGAAGCATAACACAAAAAGGCTCGGCACCTACTTTTGACCCCACACCCGCTTTAAAAGCACCGCGCGCTTCCCACTGTTTTATAACCCGTTTTTCTACAGAAGCAGCATCATAGTTTTTTTCTAACATTCTCACACACTCATACCCATAATACCGCTAAAGATAACGCATATCCACCATCTTTTATCAATACCATCCGCAACCCCTATACTGAAACTTCAAAGGCTGCAAACAATTTTTTATAACAATGAGAGGATATGAAAAAAAATTATGGCAACTTCTTAAGTGCCTTAACAATTTCTTCACGCAAAATATTTTCAAGTAAACCAGGTAATTTACATTGTAACCATTCTGCTATAGCCGGCCGCAAAACATCTTTTGCAATTTTTTCTGCAGAAGAAACACAATAAGCAGACAACTCCACACCACCAGCAGCCATATTGTCTGGCTGTGCTACAAATGGCTCACCACTATATTCATTTGCTTTATGAACAGAACGTTGCTCTCCAGAGGAAAATTTTATATTTTGCATATCCCTGCCTACCGTATCATTTTTTTCTTTTGCACTTTCTTGCACTTGTACATTTTCTTGCACTTGCATTGAAGAAAAATTCTGCCTCTCAGAAGAAAGACCAATACGATCAGCCAAAGCCTTCATTGCATCATCAACTGACAAAGTTGCAGCATCAACATTATCTGATTGCATTGCAGAGCTCTCTGTAGAAGCATTAGCAGCAATACTTTCATTTGAAAGGTAATCAGGATGAACGGTATTTTCTTCGATTATTTCACGTATAGATGTCAAAATCTCATCCATACTTGGCTCACGTAACACGCTTGAACTCTGTACCATACTTTTAAACCTTTCAAAGACGCAACGACAAACAGAATCATTGTTTCAGTGTAAGCAAAAGGATTTCAATATCAACACACCTCTTTGTCATGAAAATGATGCTACACACAATTTTCTCTACTTTTTAAATAGTACGTAATCTTATATTCTCCAACATTCAGCTATTGATTTGTAAATATTAAAAAAATTAAAGCTATTTTAAAATCACAGCAACTATCTTTACACCCTTACTGGACATTTTTAACGACTTTCAAGCCTAAATAATCTGCCGTTAATTTACCAATGGAAGATTGAACACTATAACTCGCAACAACAGCATTGCGTTCAGCCGTAGCAAGCGCAATCTGAGCATTAATCAACTGAGATCGAGAATTTAAAACATCTAATGTCGTCGCTTGCCCCACACGATTTTCTTGTATACGACCCTTAAGGGCAATTTCAGCAGCACGAACACTATCACGGTAAGCAACCACAGATGCCCGTGCACCCTCTAGTTGGAACCAAGCAGAGGTCAAAGCTTGCCTTACACTACTATAGGCCAAGTCAAGCTGAAGACGAGCCTGACCAAATTGCTCTTTCGATTTACGAATCTGTGCAGTTGTACGCCCACCTTCAAAAATAGGAACGCTAACAGACAAACCTATTGAATTAGAAGAGCCATCTTTTCCAGGACCACTATAAATTCGATTGTAAGATGTCGTCGCAAAAAAATCGACCTTGGGCAGTAAGGCCCCTTCTTTTGCCTTAACATCATAAGAACTAGCATTAACTAAATATTTTGCATAAAGAATTGCCGGATGCATAACAATACTTACTTGATGAGCAGCATCAAAACTTATCGGCAACCCCCCTGCTACCGGAGGAGACTGCAATTTTTCAGGATCAAAACCAATGACTTGTCGATAAACCGCCTCCGCTGATCTAACATCAGCATGTGCCAAGCTAAGCTCTGAAACAGCGACAGAACGTGCAGCTTCTGCTTGCGAAAGGTCCACACGCCCTCCTTCTCCGACTTCAAGCTTTGCTTTATTTGAACGAACATGCTCTTCAAGAGCAGCCAAATTTTTTCTACGAAGGTTAGCAATACGACGCGCCTGATAGACGTTAGCATATGCCTTTACAGCCTCTAAAAACACATTTTGCTCAGCATTACGAAGATATTCACGCTGTGCCTGCAGCTTGACCTGAGCTGAAGAAAACGTATTTTGAATAATAAAACCATCAAACAATCGTTGGCTTAACTTGATCCCTATAGATCCAGAAGTGCTATAAGAACCGAACACAGGCTTATTCCGCCCATAATTACCAATTCCTTCAATTTCTGGTAACAATCCTGAACGTGCAATGGCCACATCTTCACTTGATATGCGCACAGCAGCACGCTCACTATTCAAATTAGCATTATGTATATAAGCCTTAGCGAAAGCATCCATCAATGTCTCAGCATAAACAGACTTTGATATCAATATATTCAGCACCAGCGATAAACATACATGAATTTTTTTGTTTACTTTGAACACAACAGAAACCTCTAAACAATTATTTATTATTCACAAAAAACGACCATTAAAATAAAAAACCAGGCGTTTTTGAAAAATTATGAAGACATTTTACGGAAAGATTAAAGGCACGACGTACCGAAACAACCCCATCTTCCTTTATATAAACCTTTGTAACACCAGCGTTACCAGATCCTTCAACCACAATAAGACGCCCGCCATCTTTCATTTGATCAAAAATATCTTGAGGAATAAAATCAACAGAACCTTCTATAAAAATGACATCATAAGGCCCCTCAATAGCATACCCCTTCTCCAGTGGCCCATTCACCACAATAACATTATCACATTGACTACGTTCTAAAACTCTGGATGCGCGCTCTGAAAGATCACTATTATCTTCCAAGGCAATAACATACCTCGAAAGCTTGGAAAGTAATGCCGCACAATAACCACTATTTGCACCAATATTTAAAACACTATCAGATGGTTTGATAGCCGCAAGCTGCAGCAGTTTTGCCAAAGATGCAGGTCCCATCAAATAACGTGCGGGTAATCCGTTTTTGGCTGAACATAAAGCAATATCCATATCAAGATAACTCAAAGCTTTAATATCTTCTGGAACAAAGTTTTCACGAGGAACCATCAGAAACGCTTCAAGAACTGATAAATCCGTTACATCTACTGTACGAATTTGATTATCGACCATTTTGCGGCGAAGCTCTGCAAAGTCCGGAATCATAACCAACCTTTTCTTTCACATACAAAAAGAACATACAAAAGCAGCAATAATTAAGATATAACTTTGGTCACGAGTTTTGCAAAAAAGTACGCTATAATCAACAATTAGATTCCAACTGCGCTGCTTTTTACCTAAAAAATCTTTACCAGAAAAATTAGAAAAAACGATCAATTAAAACGTACACCCCTCCAAAAAGCCCCATTTAATTAAAACCGGCTGGAGGCCTCGCCCGGAATCGAACCGGGATACAAGGATTTGCAGTCCTCTGCGTAACCATTCTGCCACGAGGCCTCATTAAAAAACATAAAGCTTGTCCATAAGGGAAGGCAACACATCCGTCAAGATATAGAAATGTCTTCTAAACTTTTTATACAGTTTTTAACATTTTTTTTTAAAAAAAGTAATTTTATCCTTTGCAAATCGATATTGCTTTGCTATAGCCTTTGTAGTTAAGTGTTAACTGAGCACTGTTCCTCGGTAGCTCAGCGGTAGAGCAACCGGCTGTTAACCGGTTGGTCGCTGGTTCGAATCCGGCCCGGGGAGCCATTTATATTTTCTTATTCATTTTTTAAAGCATATTAATATCATAGCCTTAACTAATATTCTTGAAATTGTTGTGACTATTGAGCGGAGCTATAGTTTTTTTAACTTATAAATTTGTTTTGTTAAAAATTTTTAACTGCACTGATAATTCTAAAATCTCTTTAGTAATTTCATTAAACCGCTTATTTATACTGAAAATGAAAAGAAAATAGAAAATAACTTAGAATACTTAATCCAATCAAGTCACTGCTATAATATTGCTGTAATAAACTATAAACTGAATATTATAATATTTTCAATATCAGTTACCAGATATTGAGACAACACCTCACCTTTTCACTTCTTAAATAGGAAGATACATAAAGCTCACCCATCTAATATAAAAATTTATAATGTACTTACAATTATAATAAGAAATATTTCGCTAATCACTTCCTTTCCTCTACAAATTAACGCACATAGTAACTGAAACACCATTTAATTCCTATTTTTCTACCACTCAAAATAATAATTCCAAAAGGAATAAATTCTCTTTTCCGTATTCCATTTCAAATATTTTTCTCAAGCCGCTTTCTTTACTGACCTGCGAAAACGAAAAGATTTTGTACGCTTCTTCATTGTTTTTTCTATTTTATTTTGAGATGAAAAGCTCCTATCCTGCGATTGTTTAACATCATCCTTACGACTCACAAGCTTCTTCCGACGTTTAGATTTTTTACGATGAGACTTTTTCTCATTATCTTCTTTTTCATTATTTGAAATACATGGTTCTTCTTGAAACGATACAAATTGTTCCGGAACATTTTCTCGTACCAATTTCATACCAATCAATCGCTCTACAGCACGTAGCCGCGTCCCCTCCACTTTTTCATCAAAAAGTGTAATAGCATGACCAGATGCACCATTTCGCCCTGTACGACCAATGCGATGCACATAACTTTCAGCTTCATCTGGTAAATCATAATTAATGACGTGACTTATTCCTGGTATATCAATGCCACGCGCAGCAATATCTGTTGCAACAAGAACTCGCACTGCTCTTTCGCGAAAAGCTTTTAATGCATGTTGCCGAGCACTTTGTGATTTATTTCCATGAATCGTCGCAACAGAATATCCCATTTTTTCTAAACTGCGTGCCACAGAATCTGCCCCATATTTAGTTCTGGAAAAGACAAGCGTTGAAGAAAAATCTTTATTTTTCAAAATATTACATAAAGCATCCTTTTTCTTACGTGTAGAAACACAGTATATTTTTTGAATAATTTCTGTAGCTGTCGTCCCTGGGGGAACAACTTCTATTTTTACAGGATCGCTAAGTAAACTATTCGCAAGCTTTATAATTTCTTTTGGCATCGTCGCAGAAAAAAGTGCTGTCTGATGTTCCTTATGCAAAAACTTTACAACCTTCTGTACATCATTAATAAATCCCATATCCAACATGCGATCGGCTTCATCCAAAACTAAAAAACGAGACTGAGAAAGATCAATACACTTTTCACGAATGAGATCTATTAAACGACCTGGCGTTGCTATTAAAATATCTACACCTGCTTGCATACGTTTAATTTGCTTTAAACGAGATACTCCTCCAAAAACAAGACACGTTGAAAGATGCGTTCCTTTTGTAGAAACACGAATCGTTTCATCGATTTGAACAGCAAGTTCACGCGTAGGAGCTAAAATCAAAGCTCGCGCAGTCTTAGGAAGACGTTGATTACCCATAGTTAACACCTTGCTTAAAATAGGTAAACTAAATGCCAAAGTCTTTCCAGAACCTGTTTGTGCAATCCCTAAAATATCGTGCCCTTTCAGCATTATTGGAATAGCTTGTTCCTGAATAGGTTTAGGTCTATTAATGCCAGCAGCAAACAAATTTTTAACTAAAAGTGTAGGCAAACCTAATTTTGCGAAAATATTTTCTCTATTTACATTCAAAATAAAATCCTCCCTCATCTCACCAGCTATAAAAAAGTGGTCAGCTAGACTTCATTATCTCAGAATCTGAATAAAATAATTAAGTGTTACATATAAAACTCTGAAACAATTACTAAATAATATGCTTCTCCGTTAAAAATCAGAATAAAGATACACTATCCCGTTTTATAAACAGCTAACCACCTAGCATAAATCCCTTCACCCATATTATATTTATTAAAATAAAATGGAAAATACTTTGCTAAAAAATGTGACCTACACTGAGGAGATATTGCCTTAATCACTTATTGATTACCTTTTCCTTTGGAAAATGTACTTTATGAAAATCTGGGTAAATCTCAAGAAAAACTGGATTTTGTACAGTTTTCTGGCCTCCATAAATGAGATACCACTGCATTTTATCAAAAATAGCCAAAGTTTTATATTGAATAATACGATCTTTTGTTTCAAGAACAGTTGGAATCAAAGCATAAAGAGTACCCTTATCAGTTTGATGATAATCAATATTTTTTGCATCCAAATGGAAGGCTCCATCCGGTAAATTCTTAAATTGAGCATGTAAATGCTTAAGGAAACTATCACGTAAATTATGCTCTGTTGTATTTAATCGACGAGCCATTTCTTTATAAAGACGGCTAGGGATACGAGCAGAAATAGCCGTAAAATTTTTATTTTTTACAGCTTTATTAACATCAGAGATTAAATCTGAAAGTTCATCTCTTTGTTTTTTCATCAGTTCAGATGCTAAACTCTGTTCACTAACATAAAAAAATAAAAGCAAGCTGAACGCAAAATAAAAAATACGCTTCATTTTTGTATATCTTTTTAAATAAAAATTTAAATAAAAAATTGTGTCTTTCTTAAACAACAAAGTCAAATAATGTTTGATCATCGGTAATATCGCGATAATGCCAACCTAATACCTGAAACTTTTTCTCTAATAAAGAAAAATTATCATATTTTTTTGTCTCAATTGCAATTAATACAGAACCAAATCTTCTGGATGACTTTTTAAGATATTCAAAGCGTACAATATCATCTTCTGGAGATAATTGAGCAAGAAAACTACGCAATGCACCAGGACGCTGTGGAAAACTAAAAATAAAATACTTTCTCAATCCCTGAAAACGTAAAGAACGCTCTTTAATATCTGGCAAACGCTCAAAATCAAAATTACCACCAGAAATCACGAGAAGGACTTTTTTTCCTTTCAGTTCATGAGAAGGAATACTGTTAAGAGCATCAATAGACAAAGCACCAGCTGGCTCAAGAACCACACCTTCAACATTAAGCATTTCAACCATTGTCTGACAAATACGATTTTCAGGCACTATAATGACAGAATCTGATGAAAACTGTCTTAAAATTTTGTAATTCAACGCACCAATTTCAGCTACAGCAGCACCATCTACAAATGTATCGATGCTATCAAGTCTGACACGTTTTCCGCTTTTTAAACAAGCAAATAAACTTGCAGCTCCCTGTGGCTCAACAAAATTAAGTTTTGTCTTCCATCCACATTCAGATAAGAACTTACTAACACCGCTAGCTAAACCACCCCCACCAACAGGCACAATTATCAAATCTGGCTCACCTTCTCCATTAAGCTTTTTCCACTGCAAAGCAGCTTCATATAAAACTGTCGCCTGCCCCGTAATAACGTGAATATTATCAAATGGTGGTGCCATTACACCACCACTCTCAGCAACAAAAGATTGAGCGGCAGCGTAGCATTGATCAAACGTATCGCCAATTAAACGGATATCAACAAACTCTTTACCAAAAATGCGTGTTTTATCAATTTTCTGTTGCGGAGTTGTCGCAGGCATAAAAATTACACCTTTACGTTCAAAATAACGACAAACAAAAGAAACCCCTTGTGCGTGATTCCCAGCTGACGCACAAACAAATGCAACATTTTGAGATATTTTTCCGAGCATCTCTGAAATAAAATTAAAAG
Organism: Bartonella eidoli; assembly: GCF_036576145.1. Lineage (NCBI taxonomy): Bacteria > Pseudomonadati > Pseudomonadota > Alphaproteobacteria > Hyphomicrobiales > Bartonellaceae > Bartonella > Bartonella eidoli. Next base: position 18,648 of record NZ_JBAFWX010000008.1, read on the forward strand.
CACCACGAATTTTATATGACCGCACTGGTGTTAAATCTTCACGCTTTAAATAAATTTCTGCACCATATTTTTGACTAAGAAAGTCATTTTTTTGAAGTGGTGTTTCAGCAAACACATTATGCAAAACCTTTGTAACTCTAGTTACATCTTGGATAAATTTATTCATAATACTAGTAATTTCCCGCTCTATTATTACTATACAAATTTCTTGTTGCCATAAAAACAGCTATTATCAATCAAAAATTTATCAAAATGAAAATTCTTTCTCTTGTCATTAATCCTTGATTCAATAAAAAATATAGCTTATGAGAAAGTCTTCGTTGCGGACGTGATGAAATCGGTAAACATAGCAGACTTAAAATCTGCCGGTCAAAGACCTTGCGGGTTCAAGTCCCGCCGTCCGCACCATCTTCTAAAATCACGAAAACTGACCGTAACACTTCATGTACCATCTAAGTAAAAAAAAGTTTACAAGTTATAGTCTTTTTAAAAGTCAATATTTTAATTGTGTCTGTATTTACACTGTAATGTTAAAGATTTTAGGAATAATTTTTTTCTTCATCACAATGTTGAAACGAACACCGCCCCTTTGTTTTCCACAAAAAATATTTTAAATGAAATATAAAGGTTCTATAAAAAATAGAACCTCTATTTCAAAAATTAAAATTTATAAGCTACACCAACACGAAAATCATTGGTTTTATAATCTAACTCAATCTCTTTTCCAAATTTCTTTCTACCAAAATCTGAATAACGATATTCTGCACGCGCAATCACATTATCTGTTATTGCAAAATCAAGACCACCACCAAGGGTATAACCAATCATTGTCTGTTCATCATCGAGCTTCGTGTCAAAAGTTTCTACCCCAGTAAATGACAGAGACAAGATATCTTTAAAATGGCCATAAGCAACACCTCCAGAAATATAAGGCATCACACAACAAGTAGAAAAGCCAACACGCACCCGTGTAGCACCAGTCCACTTTTGTTTTAAAGTATGTTTAAAAGTTATAATATCTTTTTCTACGCCTCTGTTGCCTTCCCCCCCATTTTCCTCACTATCCATTAAAGATAAAGAAACAGTCTTTGTATTCTTCCGTTCAGATAAAAGTACATCTGTATCAACCCCCAAGATAATACTATTACCGAAATCAACATTAGCTCCTGCAAAAAAACCACCTATAAAACCAGAGAGCTCAGGCAAATACTTTTTTTCCACTGGAACCCATTTTTTACTTTCACCCTCTCCCTCTTCACCCACCACACCTCTCTCATTAGAAAAAGTAGGAACATAACCATAGCGAGAAGTGGCAGAAATTTTACTCGAAAAAGTGCCAATTTGCCCTCCGAAATAAAAGCCTGCCCAAGAAAAATCAGAAGAATTAGCAACTGATGAAAGAACAGGCTCTGATTTATAGTAGGCTTTTGTATCTGTTTTATAAGGGATTTTTACATCCGCCGCCTTTGCTACAGAAAATGAAATTATAGAAAAAACTGACGCTACCATTAAATATTTTGTACTCATAAAATTATACCTCATTATTGAAAGAGAGAAAAATATTATACAAAACGATGTAAATTTTATGGAAAAAAATTACATATGTATTTTATTTATATAGTTACAAATGAATTTCTACTGCCTTTGATCTTACAAAAACCAGAAACTATTCAAGCTATATAAAACTACATTATGTTTTTTTTGAAGCATTCAGATTAAAATATACAATTTTATAAAAATAACCCTGCCAATATAAAGAAAGTTGCCAGAAACATTATTATATTGTTATAATTAACAATATAGTATATTATATGCATATCTATTTATTAAGAAGTACAAAAACAACCATATTTATAATTTAAATACATATTTATATTTAATCATTAATTAAATATAAATCTATAATTAATATATTTACTACCACACTAAATATATTTATAAACTAATAACATCATTCTATAAGTTTTAAATAAATAGTAAAAACCTTAAATTATCTTATTTAAAAAATACTTTACCGTCATTTATCTCTATACTATCTGCTGCTTTTATTGCAAAATGGTCTTTATTTGGAAAAGTAATGAAGCAACCCTTTATACAAACTGTCATAACTTGATTTGTATTTAAAGAAATATTTGAACGTGTACTCCCCTCAGCTATAATAAGCGACTGCGTCTTTAAATCAGCATTTTTTATAGTTGCAGCATAAACCACCATAGTAAAAATATCTAACAATGTAATAGCAATAAATATGCACACATATTTTAACATTCCAAAATCCCTTCTTCAAAAAAACGTTTATATAATGCAAAACGAATAGTATTAACCACCGCAGAAGTAGACGTAATGTTAGGTACATAAACAGCCAAAGTAAATGAAAACTGTTTATTATCAAATGCGACAAAATTCACTTGCGGTGCAGGATTTTTTAAAACTTCCTCTGTCGTAGAGGAAATCTCCAATAAAATATCAACAATACGCTCTGGAGCAACATTAGATGAAACAGCAACAGGGATATCAATCCGCCCTATTTTATTACGTCGTGTCCAATTAATCACATTATTATTAATAAGACTCGAATTAGGAATAATAACTGTCTTGCGCTGAAATGTTTCAAGCTCAGTCGCACGTACACTAATACGCTTAACAATACCATTTACTGACCCAGATTCAACATAATCACCCAACTGAAACGGTCTTCCAATCAAAATGATAAGCCCAGATACAAAGTTTTGAACAATATTCTGTAAACCAAAACCTATACCCAGAGAAAGCCCCCCAGCAATGAGTGCAAAATTTCTAAGATCTAGACCTGCCGTTGATAGCCCAATCAAAGCAGATACAACCACACCACCGTAATTTATAACTGTTTTGATAGAATTACGCACACCTAGATCGAAATCTCCACGTACTAATACGACATCATCTAGCCAAATGATAAATCTGCGAAGAAGGAAAAAACAAACAGAGAAAACTAGGATTCCTGTTATAATAGCAATTAAAGAAATAGATATATTTCCCATTTGAAAGCCTGTAGCCAACTGCCACAGTATTGCCTTCAAATCAGAATACGAAAATCCAAATTGTATAAGAAGCAACATTGCACAAAAAAGGATTACAAAAAAATTGAGAAAAATGCTAATGGCAATTCCCAATTTATCCATTGTTTTATCTTCCAAATGCAACCGCTGCATCAAAGCATGACCAACGCTTGTTTTTATAAACTGGCCTTTATATCCAATGGCTTTAGCACTTTGCACACCTAAATATACAAAAACAAATAAGGCACCATCAATCACGATTTTCTGCATAAGAAAACGTGCTAATCCAACATAGCCTCCAAAATCTACAATAATAAGCAATACCCCTAAAACAATAAAGGATATACGTATATAAAATGGCCAAAATAACTGTTCTCTTTCTTTACCTTGATACTCCTTACGTCTAAACCTTAAAGGAACAAACGAAATTGCAAACAGCAACATCGCTACAAAGAAAACAGCAATAAAACTTTTAAAAATTATCAGAGAAAGAGAAGCTAAAACGGCTTGATAAATACTATCAAGAATAACATCAATTGCTAAAACCCCCCCTAACATAGTAAACAAAATTACCAATTGATTGGCAACAGATGGTGTAACATTAAAGAAACGCACATGAGCCACCTTCGATGCCAAAAGAACAGATGCCAAACGATTGATCAAAAATACTAAAATAATTTGATGTCCAATCGTATAAAATACCATCGTGAGTTTTCCTGCATCCAGGCCAAAACTATGAAACAAAAAAAACACGGAATAAACACAAATTACACATATAAGAGAAGGGAAAAGAATGGAAGTAAAAGCAACTGATAAACGTTGTAAATAAGATAATTCCTCACTATCTTTTGTAATACGCCAGTATATATGCGCAAAAGCCTTACGAGAAAAATAAGAAAGTCCTATAGCCAAAAAAAGTGGAAGCAAAAAAGAAAGAAATAATTGAAATGGTTTTAAATAGCATACAAACTTCCACCAAGACCTGAGCAGAAAAGTAAAATCATATGTAGCTTCTTGAGATTTCTCTAAGAACTTTTTGATTATTGGAATGGAAAATTCAAACCTATGCGTAAGAGTACGTTTTAAAAAATCCCGATACTGAGAAGCGGTCAGTTCAGCTATTTTATTTGTAGCCAAAAATATTTCTTCAAACTGGAGTACTATCTCATTAATCTCAGCTTTTTTCTTAATTAAATTATCATGATCTTCACTTTGACTTTGCGAACTATTTGAATCATCATTAGATTCTGTCAACGACCCCAAAAATACATTAATATCATTCAAAGGGGCACGCAAAACAAGTGCTGCATCTATAGCACGTTTACTAATATCCCGTGCGCGCAATCGCAACTCTGCTAAAGTACGAACATCTTCTAACTTTCTTTCAAAGTCTTGTTTTAAAGCTTCTGTATCTTGTTCAAGGGTTTTAATAACTAATTGTTGTTGTTCAATAACTTCATCAATTAACTTTGTAGACACTGACTGTCCGACTATAGCATTTTGTGCTCCTAAATGCCCCCATGTACAAAAAATAAATACAAAGGTGATCCCAAAAGTGAATAAAAAAAGGGGTAATTTTCTTTTAAAAAATAAATACATATCTGCCTTAAGTGAAGGTACGAGGAATTCTCCTTTTAAAGATATGTAATGAGTAAATATTTTCAACTTTTGGAAAATACTCTTATAAACACTTTCACTTATCCTATAATACTGATAAGAAAAGTAATAGAATAAAATAAAAGGGTATTTTCATGTTTTTTTTGCACATAGATCGCAAAAAAGAAGATTTTTTTTCTTGCAGGACCTATCTTATTTTGTCTATCTCTAGTCTATTATTAATGAGCGCCGTTAAAAAACATATTTATTTTATTAAAAAATCATGTGTAGTTATATCAAATATATTTAACCACAAAAGTAAATGTGATCATTCAAATAATACAACCGATATAAAAGTTTTTGAAATTCTTGATACAAGGCATATATTGTCTTCTAATACTTTTCAAAGTATCTTAAATATACTTTTAATAACTGTCATAACCCTTAACAAAGGGTTTCTTAATTATCCAATGCACTATTTTTCAAGCAAACGCGCGCCTCCTATTTCTTGACCTACGAAACCATCATCCTATATTACATCTGCCTTTAACTTTAATAAATATTAAGATTGCCTATTAGCGGAATATATCATGCGTACACCAGGTTGGCTGACTACTCTTTATTGCTTTATCCTTTTAAGCAGCATATATGTTGCCTTGCCTAATTTATTTTCGCAAGAGCAAATTAAAAACTCAAAAATTTTACCGGATACCCGTGTAACACTCGGACTTGACCTTCAAGGAGGCTCTTCTCTTTTACTTGAAATTGATACCAAGGCATTAAAGCGCGATCAATTACATATAGTTTTAGGTAATGTACGTAATATATTACGTGAAAAACAAATCCGTACCTCAAGTGTTCGCATCGTTGAAGATAGCGTAGTTGCCATTGTTTCTGATTCAGAGCAAAAAGAAAAAGCTATCTCTTCTTTAAAAACACTGATTACCCCTACATACAGTAGTTTTGGTACAGCAACCAATAACATCGCTATTAGTGCACATAATGAAATTATCCGTATAGGATTAACTGAATCTGGCATCAAGGATCGTATTAATAGTGCGATAGAACAAAGTTTAGAAATCATCCGGCGTCGAATAGATCAAGTCGGTATTACTGAACCTGTCATCCAAAAGGTAGGAACCGATCGTATCATGGTTCAACTACCTGGCTTGCAAGATCCAAAGCAATTGCGCGACCTTTTAGGAACCACTGCCAAGATGAGCTTTCATCTTGTACCAACTAATATCGACATGGATAACCCACCTGCAAATGTTTCCATCCTTCCTGGATACACCGACAAAACACGATATTACCCAATCTATGACCAAATTGCTTTAGATGGAAATGTTCTTAAAGATGCACGTGCAGGTTTTGATCCTCAAATACCAGGACGCTCCATCATATCATTTACTATGGATGCCATTGGCTCAAAGATATTTGCAGACATAACACGACAAAATATTAACCGCCCTTTTGCAATAGTTCTTGATAATAAAGTCTTAACCGCTCCTGTTATTAATGGTGTGATTCCAAATGGACAAGGTCAAATTACAGGGAATTTTGATCCCAAAGAAGCATCAACTCTAGCAGCACTCCTGCGCGCAGGAGCTCTACCCGCTCCCCTCACAGTAATTGAAGAAAGAACCGTAGGTCCAAATCTTGGCGCTGATGCTATTCAAATGGGACTTTACACGGGAATTATAGGCTTTATTCTCGTTGCTATCTTTCTCCTTCTTCTATACGGAGTTTGGGGAGTTATTGCAAATATAGCACTAATGTTACACACTATTTTAACATTTGCAGCCCTCAGCATTCTCGGTGCAACACTCACATTACCAGGTATCGCTGGTATTATTTTGGGTATTGGTATTTCAGTTGATGCTAATATTTTGATTAATGAGCGTATCCGAGAAGAAAGTAAAAAAAATATCAGTGCCTTTGCTGCCTTGGATCGTGGATTTAAACACGCCTTTTCAACCATTATTGACGCAAATGTTACTGCAATTATTGCAACTGTTTTACTCTTTTTATTCGGAACTGGCCCCGTTCGTGGTTTTGCTGTAACAATGTTACTTGGTATTATCATCTCTATGTTTACTAATATAAGCATTGTACGCATCATTATGATTTGGATCGTACGAAAGTGGAAAATTAAAACTCTACATTTTCACTCTATTTTCAATATCATTCCACAAAATACATCTTTCCGTTTTATGAAAGCTCGCTTTATCGGTATCGGTGTATCACTTATTTTATCACTTGCTTCAGTTTTTTTATTTTTTAAACCTGGCTTAAATTTTGGAATTGATTTTGTTGGCGGAAGCCAAATGAGTATTACCACAAAAGCACCAGCAAATTTAGTAGCTTTACGCTCAAAGCTTTCTACTCTTAATATCGGTGAAGTTACACTGCAAAATATTGATAATCCAAACACTATTCTAATTCATATTCAAAAACAAAATGGCAATGAGGTACAACAAACCATTGCCATTGATAAGGTGAAAGAAGCTGTAAAAGATATCTATCCAAATGTTACATTTGATCAAATAGAGGTTGTTGGGCCTAAAATTTCAGGTGAACTTGCTACCGCTGCTTTTACTGCTGTTGTTTTAGCAACAATAGCCATGTCACTTTACATATGGCTACGTTTTGAGTGGTTTTTTGCAGCTGGAGCAATCATTACACTCATTTTAGATACCACAAAAATGATTGGCTTTTTTGCTTTATTTCAACTTGATTTCAATTTAACTGCTATTGCTGCTCTTTTAACAATTGTCGGTTATTCCATAAATGATAAAGTTGTTGTCTATGATCGAATGCGTGAAAACATGCGCCTTTATAGGAAAATGCCGTTGCGTGAATTAATTGATCTTTCCATTAATCAGGTTCTTATACGCTGTATCTTTACATCAACTACTACTATTTTAGCCATGCTCCCTATGGCAATATGGGGCGGAAATGCTGTCCATAATTTTGCTCTTCCTATGGTTGTTGGAATTATTGTTGCAACATCATCTTCTATTTTTATTGCTGCTCCTATTTTATTACTGCTTGGAAATTGGCAAAATAAACAAAATAGTCATAGAGAAGTGATAAAATAAAATGGAAATATTATGCGAATTGATATGATATACCATTTTGCATAAGAGATATTAATAACCGTTTCAACTAATTCATTTTTTTAAAAAGAGTCGTAAACAATGCTTCATGATACACCTCTTATTACAACCATTGTTGCGGGTTTATGTTTAGCATTTCTTTTGGGGATGATTGCTAATCGTTTGCGCATCTCACCATTAGTTGGATACTTACTAGCCGGTGTTATTGTAGGTCCCAATACAGGTGGAATAGAAATAGATTCTGTTATTATCAACCAACTGGCTGAAATTGGTATAATTTTGCTAATGTTTGGCGTTGGGCTGCATTTTTCATTAAAAGACCTTTTATCTGTCAAAGCTATTGCTATTCCTGCTGCCATTGCACAAATGGCGTTTTCTACTTTTTTAGGTTGCCTCCTCGGCCTATTCATGGGGTGGGGAATCAACAGCAGTATAATCTTTGGTTTAGCTTTATCAACAGCAAGCACTGTCATCCTCCTACGCGCTTTACAAGAACGCCACCTTATTGAAACAGAAAAAGGACGTATTGCTGTTGGTTGGTTAATTATTGAAGATTTAGCTATGGTTCTTATACTTGTGCTCATACCATCACTGGCAAGTGTGCTCGGAAATACAAAAAAAGAAGCAGTTGATCCTCTTGTTCAATGGTTAAACTTAAATATCGAAGGCATTTTCATTTTCACTATCCTAAAAGTTATTATATTCATTGCCCTTATGCTTATCATTGGGCGACGTGTTATTCCGTGGCTATTAAAAGTAAGCGCTCAATCAGGATCACGTGAATTATTTCGTCTTAGTGTTTTTGCTATTGCATTAGGAGTCGCTTTTGGTGCAGCTCATTTATTTGGTGTTTCTCTTTCCCTTGGAGCATTTTTTGCAGGTATGATTATGAGTGAATCAGAATTAAGTCATCGTGCAGCAGAAGAATCTTTACCCCTGCAAGATGCATTTTCTGTTCTTTTTTTTGTTTCTGTAGGCATGTTATTTAACCCAGGAAAAATATTAACTAACTTTTTTCCTCTCTTGGCGACATTATTAATTATCATATTAGGAAAATCTGTTATTTCATTTTTTGTCATTAAAGCTTTTCGCTATTCAAATAGAACAGCCTTAACCATTTCTGCTAGTCTTGCTCAAATAGGGGAATTTTCCTTTATTCTTGCAGGATTAAGCTCAAATCTTGGTCTTTTGAAGAGCGATGCACATGAGCTCATTCTTGGAGGTGCTATTCTTTCTATTTTGCTCAATCCCCTTGTTTTTATTGCTTGTGATAAAATTAAAAAGTATCTAGAAAATTTTCCTGCAAATTTACAAGATCAGCAAACAATCATGGATATTAATTTAGAGGATTCTGATAATGCGTTCGTACAAATGACCTCAAAAAACAATCATATTGTGGTGATTGGTTATGGCCGTATTGGTAAACATGTTGTGTCATCTTTAATGGACAAAAATAAACCCGTAGTGGTAGTAGAAGAATCAAAGCGCCTTTGTGATAAAGCTGGCGCAAATGGAATCGAAACAATTTGCGGTAATATTGTTGAACCAGAAATAATGAATGCAGCAAATATTAATAATGCATGTAAAGTTGTTATTACAGTGCATAATAGCATTGAAGTAGGAAAATGCTTAACAAATATACGCAATATTAATAAGGATATCCCGATAATTACCCATGCACTATCTGATGTAGAAACATCTTATCTCATTGATTTGGGAGCAAATATCGTAGTAATTGACGATGAAGAAATAGCCAATGGTTTTATTGGGTATATAACTGAAAAACGACCTACAATTAACACAAATAGATACGAATCAGATAATTTAAAAACACAAATAGAATAAAAGCGGGTTTAAATATGAAAATAAAGCAATTTATATGGCCACTTATCGGTATCGTAGCAATGCTTATATCTGTCCGTATTCTTTATATAAAGTTATCTGCTATTTCCTTTGATGATGTATTGGAGCGCCTAAGTAATTTAAATGCGCAGCACTGGTTCTTAGCTTGTCTATGTTCTCTCGTAGCTTATGCTGCTCTTGCTGGATATGACCGAATTGCTTTACAACACCTTGGCCATAAAATTTCTTGGTTTTTTATTGCTGTATGTTCATTTACCACTTATGCGCTTTCGCATAATATTGGTGCTTCAGTTTTTTCTGGTGCAGTTGTACGTTATCGCGCTTACAGAATAAAAGGATTAAGTGGAGCAGAAATAGCAATATTAGTAGGATTTTGCTCTTTTACTTTTGTCATAGGTACAGTCTTACTTTCTGGTATTGTTTTAATTATACAGCCTGAAATTATTACCCTCATTTATCAAGATCTCCCTGTATGGCTTGGAACAATGGTTGGTGCAATTTTACTCACCTGTATAGCACTCTATACTTTTGGAAGCTGGCTTCAGTTAAAACCCTTCCGTATTGGAAAAAAAATTCAACTTTATTATCCGCAATTTAAAATAGTTCTTCAACAGCTCCTCATTAGCCCCTTAGAACTTTTAGGAGCAGCGGGAATTATATATGCTATACTCCCACATAACACAGATACTCACTTTATTTCTGTTCTCGGTGTTTTTCTTGCATCATTCACTGTAACAATCCTTTCTAATGCTCCAGCAGGAGGAGTTGGTGTTCTTGAAGCTTTATTCGTAACAGGTATGCCTAATGTAAATCCAGCCGATGTCGTTGCAGCACTTATTGTATTTAGAATGTTTTATTTGATCATACCATTCATCATCTCATTGTTTGTCGTAGCAATTTTTGAATTTATACAATATCGAAAAAAAACACAGAACAATATTATTTAGATAAATAGTGTTTTACCTTTTTCTATGATTATGTAGATAAGAAATAACCATTGTAAACTCTGCTTAATTGTATAATAAATATATTTATTATTATCTTTATTTAGTATCAATCATATTCAATTTCATTTGTTCTTAATAAGTTTTAGTATTTCTAAAATATAGATAAAATCTATTTTAAAAGCATTTATCAAAAAAATACTCTCTGAAATTATAACTTATGATTAACTCTGAATGCAGCAATCTTTTCCAATTATTTTATTAAAAATACACGATTATCTTATATAATAGCACTTCAATATAATTGAATGGTCATTTATAGGTAATTAGGCGTTACCTTTTTTCTAAGTAGCTACTACCAATCATTGGTTAATAGCTTTTAATTCATCTCATCACAATCCAACCCACGTCGCTACCATACTTAAAAGCCTATCACGGAACACCAACCTGAGCAATGCCAATTTTTATAAATCTTCTACATTTTATAATAGCAACAAAATTTTCATTTCTCTACTTAATCAAAATTATTGTTTTTTTCCTCTAAAATAAGTGGGGAAATCAGAATTTTAGATATATTACGACGATCCATTTCTATAACTTTAAAACGCAAACCATCTGCTTCAAAGCTTTCCCCTTCATTTGGCAAATAGCCAAAACGCCAAAGCATAAATCCAGCTAAAGTAGTATAACGATCTGCTTCATCAACAAGGTTTCGCTCAAGATAACCACTTAAACGACGAATATCAGCATACCCTTCAACAAGAAAACTTCCATCTGCAAACTGTTCTGCCACCACAGGCTCTGCATCATCATCGGGGAAATCACCTGCAATAGCTTCAAGAATATCCGTTGGTGTTGCAATTCCTTCAAAAGACCCATGCTCATCAACAATGATTGCAAGCTGAATTGAAGAACGCCGAAATTGCTCCATTAACCGTAACACACTTGTGTTTTCATGAACAACAAGAGGTTCACGCATAGCTTTTTTCCAATTAATCTGTTTACCTTCAGCTAAATTTAAAAGAAGATCTTTGGTCAAAGCCACACCAACAAATTCATCCACTTTTTCGCGAGCAAGAATTAAACGGCTATGTTTTACTTTCTGTAACTCCTCATGCATTTCATTTTCATCACCATTTAAATTCAACCACTCAATTTCATTACGTGGCGACATAATAGAACGAACAGGACGATCAGCCAAATCAAGAACACCACGAATCATTTCTTTTTCTTCTGGACGAAAAATCTCTGAAGCAGAAGTCTGCTCAACAATGACATCTACAGTCTCACCAAGACTACCATCTTTTTTTCCACCACCCAAAAGCCTTAAAACAGCATCAGCTGTTCGATTACGTAGATCATTCGTTGTAATCATCTTTTCACGATTACGGCGCCCAATCTGATTAAAAGCCTCAATAAGAATAGAAAAACCAATAGCTGCATATAAATACCCTTTTGGGATATGAAAGCCAAACCCTTCAACAACTAGAGTAAACCCAATCATCATCAAAAAACCAAGGCAAAGAATTACAATAGTAGGATGACGATTAATAAAACGCATAAGTGCACCAGATCCGTACATCATCACACCCATAGCAGCAATAACTGCTATATACATCACCGCTGCCTGCTCCTTAGCAATCATACCTGTTGCGGTTATAATACTATCAAGAGAAAATACTGCATCAAGAACAACAATTTGAATAATGACCTGCCAAAAAACAGCATATGTAACATCTGTTTCTCTTTTATGTGTTGCTCCTTCTAACCTTTCATGTAACTCTAACGTTCCCTTTGCCAATAAAAATGCTCCACCGCCAATCAAAATAAAACTATGCCAACTAAATACAAAAGATGAGATAGAAAGAATCGTTGTATCAAGATTCATTACCCATCCAATGACAGTCAAAAGAAAAAGGCGCATCACTAATGCTAAAGTTAAACCTATCAAACGCGCTCGATCACGCAAATGTAACGGCAATTTTTCCGCTAAAATTGCAATAAAAACAAGATTATCAATCCCTAAAACAATTTCAAGAAAAATGAGCGTTAGCAAGCCAAACCACGCATGGGGATCAATGATCCATTCCATCATTGTTCACCCTTAAAAAAAAGTTTAAAAAGCTTAAACACACACAGACCAAAAAAGAAACTCATAAATTTTCGCACAGTTGTTCAATAACATTAAATATAAACAGATTAAATTTAAGAAAAAAACCGCCAAATACTGCTTAGAACGTATACGGTTATTGATAAAATTTATATAAAAAAATAGCAAATTGATAAACCAGAACAATACCCCACACCGGCAGCCACTCCAAGAAGATGTCTTTGAAATTTTCTCGGGCATTACGCTCGACAATCCTCCAACTCAATTTCACGAAACAAACGGAACACTTACCTAATTAAAGATTCTTATAATGGTTATCTTCTTTTATAAGATCAAGATATAGAATAGCATATTAAAAAATAGATAACCAGTTTAACATAAATTTAAGTGTTTTAATAAAAATAACAAAAATTATCTGGACATCCTCCCTTAAGAAGGTTATAGAACCGCCCACTCTTATATTTTAAGAAATAGCGGGTGATTAGCTCAGTTGGTAGAGCAGCTGACTCTTAATCAGCGGGTCGTGGGTTCGATCCCCTCATCACCCACCAATGAAATCAATAAATGAAATATTTTTGACTTGTGCCAAGTTTTGCAGTGATTTACTTTAAAATATTGATGCATTCCAACCCTAGCAGAGCTAATATAGAAGTATAAACCTGCTCTCTTAGCTAATTATAAAATACATACCCTTCAAGTAGGAAACAATCCTCTGTCATTTTTTCTATAAGGCATCATCTATTCTGGCCGCATTCCATCATTATAAAAACATATTATCTATCGCATTTTTTGTTGCTTACATACATCAAATAACCTCATTGACACGGACGCGCCAATTCTTTTTCAAAGCTTTGCAAGCGCTTGTAAATCGATACCAATTCCACAAGAGTTGTCCATGAATTAATAAGATACTGAAAGGAACTTCTTACTTGCTCAAACACATTGATTATTTGCGTCATCAATCCCAACGTAATAGCACCAGTAACGATAGACGGTAATAATAGTAAAATCCCAATAATATTATCAATTTGCAAATAAAGAATTCGCGCAATATTAAAATAGGTATAATGCCAATATAACTGAAAATAATTCACGCGAACCGCATTGAACAATTCCTTAATTGTTGGCGGCAGTGCACGTTTATCGTCATCTTCTCCATAAACAAGTTCTTTACGATATGCTGCTTCAGCACGCTGATTTTTGAAATGCAAACCTGGTAGTTTTCTTCCCATTACTGCTAATAGCCCAGTTCCTGCTATTGACCAAATCAGAGCAGCTATCACTAACCCATAAGGCACATGACCAATAATAGGAAGCTCCGGAACATGTACAGACAGATGCATGAGTATCGGTAAAAAAGCAATAAGAGTTATGATAGCCTTAATGAGACCAACACCCAAATTTTCCATTGTGGAAACAAAATGCATAGTATCTTCTTGTACACGCTGAGCCGCACCTTCAATATGACGTAAATATAACCAATTATTTGTATAATAATCACTCATTGCTGTACGCCAACGAAAAACATAGTGGCTAACAAAGAAATTATTAAGCACACCCACTATAACAGAAACCAATGCAATTCCTAAGAAAATAACAATTTCATGATAAAATTGTGCAATGCTTACTGAATTTGGTTTACTCAATGCATTTTGAATCAAATCATAAAAAGGAGCGTACCAAGCATTGATAGTAACGCCAACATCCACTAAAAACCACGCTACAAAAATGATTATTGCCGACCCTAAAATAGACCAACGTTGCCACTTATGTGGATGAAAAACAAACCAGTATGAAGCAAAGACTCCTACACAAAATGCGTAATAAGCGTAAAAAATAAGGTAACTACCAGACCAAAATCGTGCTACACTAATGGGAGGTGTTTTGGATACATTAAACCACTCTGTAAGATAAAAACTACCACCTACCTGCCAGACAATAACTGCAACAAAACCCCATATAACTACAGAGAAAAAATATCCTGGCTTTGGAAAAAATGAACTGAACATAATGTATTCCTAATGAATTAACTATCTCATTAACTGGTTATGCTAAATTAAGGTGTATTTTAAAATTTTATAGTCTGATGTTTATCTCTATAGGAAGACTTTTTCACAAACAATGTTATTAATTTAAAAAATCAAATACCGATTAAACAAAAAATATAGAAATACAGAATATAGAATTTCCCATAAGATTATTAAAATTATAAAAGAAAAAAACACCACAAAATTCAAACAGAAATATGCAAAAAATTTGGTAAAATCTAAAATAACCTCTCTCATTATAATTTCCAATGCAAAGGAAACCAATCAATAAAAAAATTGAATAAACAAGCCCAAAAACAAGAAACCAAACTTATAAAATATAAAAGCCTACACCAATTATCACTTAATCACTCATAATTTAATCTTTTAACCACAAAGAATAAAAAATATAATCAATTAATTGAATGATTAAAACACTTGAACAACACTGTAATATCTTCATCACACAAAAAGCAACGCAGACAAACTTTTTGTAAATCTTTAATTTTAAGCACCCTGCATTACAAATGATAGCTACTAAAAAAACGTCATAAATAAATATGTTAACATAATAATGAATAAAATTATTTATTTTTATTAAAAATCAATATGATAAATCAATATAATAAAGTTAAATATGAAATAAATTCAAATCAACCTAATGCATAATTAAGAATGATAAAACGTAAAACAAATAAATTTATTTCTTATAAAACTGTAAAAAATAAAGCTGTATTTTCTAAGAACTTTTCAAAAAAATTTATCTTTTTGTTTAGCATAAATTTGAGCAATTTCATAAACCTAATACGTTTTATTAAATTAATTTGAATGCATATAAAATATAATCCCTAAAGGTATGATATTTTATATTAACTGCATACAGAACAAAATGAAAAAGTGCCATTCAAATGCATCTCTTTTTCTCTATTTTGCAGTTAATTTTAACTTCACGCATAATTTGATTTTCTCTGGTTTATAAATTTGTACTTATTACATCAATAAGAGTAAAAGACTTGTTTTTTGAACCCAATCAAAAGAAGTCTAACACTTTTTGAATATTATTGATGCTACCGATTTTTATTGTAAACACGCAATATCTATATTTCTCAAAAATAATCAATGAAATACAGAAAAATCTCTTCAAAAGAAGTTTTGTTGCACCCAGAGCATTCAAACAGCCAATAAGTGGATTTATAAAAAATTATCAATATACATCCAATTAAAGAGAGAAATACTACACAAAAAATATTTTTGGAATATAGCATCAATACAAGTTTTTTCATTCTTATAGATACTATAAACTGCAACAAAAAATGCTTCAATCAGTTCATTAGCCTATATCAATATTAATAAATCATGAAAATAATGTAGCTAACGAAAACTCATATCTATTTACGAATAAAAATAATAAACATAAGATATATAATTTCCCTAATATCATTAATTTATTTTCTTTTAATAACATCGATAAAAGAAAAAATACATATACTCGAAATTGATCGAATACACACACTGCGAAATAAAAAACTTACCAAACATACAATAAAAACATTGATCAATCGCCTCACACCATTATCATTTTACCAAGTGCTTTTATATATGTAAATGCGATGCTCTAAAAAGTTTAAAACCTCTAAATATTTCAGAATTTTCATAATTCAAATATTTACAGCATTATTTCATAAAATACATAAAGTACTGCAGATAATGAATTGTAAATTAAACATATTATATAAATGATCATCATCAATAATCTTTATAAAAACCTACAAAAATAAGTATCTAAAGCAATATACAAGAGCTTATCTACACCTATTAATACACTCTTATCACCTTCATTGTATTTTAGAAATTAACCTGATAAACAGCAATACACTTAACCGAACTATATTTAATTTACTAAATACTTCATTAAAAAGTGTATCTTCCTTTATCACATCAAAAAAAGCTTCTAATATTTTTATATTGATTAACTCTATTCTATACAATAACGGTCATCGATATTTTCTGATATGCCTCATTAATGAACAAAATTATTGAATAATTTCATCACTTATAAATGATTGTATCATAGTGATTTTTGCAAAACATCGCATTCCAATAATATACCACACAAAAAAACTGAATATGAATAAGATTCTCAAAGCAATATGGCTTCTTGATCTATTTTGTTTTTTTAATAATATTTATTCTGCATCAATTTTGTATTCTAAAGTCAGAGAATTTATGTCCCCTCTATACTCCAAAGACCTTTATTAAGATTAGAGGAATAACCTGGATGTTTTCTATAATAATAAATTTGTATATACTGAAAAAATAAAAAATTTTTCTTTTTAATATCAATGTTTACTATTAAAAAAATAATATCTCATCCCCTGCATGAATAGATAAAAACCTTTTCCTTTCTATTCTATAAATATTCAAAATATAATTCATTTTAAATTATGAAAATTATTAAAAACGCTTTTATCCTTTACGACTCACTTGTATCATGCTTCCATATAGAGGATTACATTTTTTAGCGTAATTGAAGTTTTAAATAATAAAGGGAACTTCCTAAAAATGGATTATAAACAAAATTTAAATAAAAATCATCGTAAGAAACTAGTTCGTGGGTTAGATACTCGACACGTACAACTTATTGCTGTTGGCGGTGCTATCGGAACAGGTCTTTTCATGGGATCAGGAAAAACAATTAGTATAGCTGGTCCTTCAATTATATTAGTGTACGCTATCATTGGCAGTGTTCTTTATTTTGTAATGCGTGCTATGGGAGAGTTATTGCTATCCAATATGCAATACCGATCTTTTATTGATTTTTCTTCTGATCTTTTAGGACCAGGAGTTGGCTTTTTTACTGGATGGACTTATTGGTTATGCTGGATTGTAACTGGAACTGCAGATATTATTGCTATCATTAGTTATACACATTTTTGGTGGCCTACAATCAATCCATGGATTATTGTTTTCTCTTGTATCATTTTCTTTTTAATTTTTAACCTTCTAGCTGTAAAACTTTTCGGTGAACTTGAATTTTGGTTTGGTCTTATAAAAATTGTGGCAATTTTAGCGTTAGTTGCTGTTGGATTTTATATGATAGCTACTGGATTTACCTCTCCAAATGGAACTGTTGCTTCTTTCAGCCATATTTGGAATGGCGGAAACATCTTTCCTCGAGGAATTTCAGGATTTTTTGCTGGATTCCAAATTGCAATTTTTGCATTTGTTGGTGTTGAACTTGCGGGAACAAGCGCAGCTGAAGTCAAAGAACCTAAAACGGTTCTACCAAAAGCAATTAATTCAATACCTATTCGTATTGTAGTGTTCTATATATTCTCTCTCATCATAATCATGTCGGTTACTCCTTGGAATCAAGTTATTCCAGATAAAAGCCCATTTGTTACAATGTTTTTTCTTGCTGGTATCCCAGTAGCTGCTGGTTTAATAAATTTTGTTGTTCTTACATCAGCTGCTTCTTCTGCAAACAGCGGTATTTTCTCTACTAGTCGTATGGTATATGGGCTTGCAACAAAACAAGGAGCTCCTCGCTTTTTTGCAAAACTTTCTAACAACCATGTCCCTGCTAATGCATTACTCTTTTCGTGTTTATGCATTTTATTGGGCTACACAGTTTCATCTCTGTCTCCAAGTGTTATAGATGCATTCACGACCGTGACCACCATTGCAGCAATTTTATTTATATTCGTATGGTCCATCGTTTTGATTAGTTATATTGTTTATAGGCGTAAACGTCCTATGCAGCACGCTGAATCTGTCTATAAAATGCCAGGAGGTATTACTATGTGCTGGGCTATTTTAGCTTTCTTTGCATTCATTATCTTTCTATTAACTTTAGAAGCTGATACCTTAATAGCTCTAAAATATACTCCATTATGGTTTATTTTTTTAGGAATTACGTATTGTATCTTTGGAAAAAAGAAAATTTCTGAGAATAAATAGTAATATCTACATGCAAAAAATACATTTAAAAGGGCAATATAAATTGCCCTTTTCTTTCTGAATGTACGAGTTAATATGCCTCAAAAGAATTAATTACGCTCTTTATCAACCAAAGCGTTGGACTTAATCCAAGGCATCATTGTACGGAGCTTTTTTCCAACTTTTTCAATGGGATGATTATCATTTAAACGCCGCATAGTTTTAAAGTTTGAAGCACCAGCTTTGTACTCTTGTATCCAATTCGATGTGAATTTTCCTGTTTGAATATCTTTTAAAATACGTTTCATTTCTGTTTTAGTCTCATCAGTAATCACACGCGGACCAGATACATATTCACCCCATTCAGCCGTATTAGAAATTGAATAATTCATATTACTAATACCACCTTCATACATGAGATCAACAACCAGCTTAACCTCATGTAAACATTCAAAATAAGCCATTTCTGGGGCATATCCTGCTTCTGTTAATGTCTCAAAACCTGCACGAATAAGCTCAACAAGCCCACCACAAAGAACTGCTTGTTCACCGAAAAGATCTGTTTCACATTCCTCTTTAAAAGTTGTTTCGATAATACCAGCACGTCCGCCACCAATACCACAAGCATAAGACAATGCTATATCATGAGCATGTCCAGAAATATCTTGTGCAACTGCAATTAAACAAGGAATACCACCACCTTGCAAGTATTCACTACGAACTTTGTGCCCCGGTCCTTTAGGTGCAATCATTACAACATCAACTGTTTTTTTAGCTTCAATTAAACCAAAATGAATACTTAAACCATGAGCAAAAGCAATCACTGCCCCATCACGCAAACGATCATGAATATGCTCTTTATAAATGTCAGCCTGTAATTCATCAGGCGTAGCCATCATAATAACATCCGCCCACTCAGCTGCTTCAAAAACACTTATAACCTCAAAATTGTCTGCTATAACCTTTTTAGCTGTTGGTGACTCTGATCGTAAGGCAATTCGCACATTTTTAACCCCAGAATCTCTTAAATTTAAAGCATGAGCACGCCCCTGCGAACCATAACCAACTACGGCCACTTTTTTTTCTTTAATTAAATTAATATTTGCATCACAGTCATAATAAACTCGCATAACAATACTTCCTTATATTTACATTTAGATTAAATAAACAGATAAAACCTTCCCCATTGCTCTTACATATTCAAATAACAAAATCACTCTTCATAACAGAAAGTAGATTGATAACCTTTTCAATTTTCGTGCATAAAAAAGTCGAATGCTTGCCCCCCACCTTCCCCAGATATCAAAATAAAAAATAAATTTCAAAAATTATTCTTAAAACAGAATATTAAAGAAAAAACACCATAAAGATTCACTTCATTCTGCATAATAAACCGTCATATTCTTTATAGTGAAACACACCACATAACCTTTAATTAAACATGAAAAAAATTAAAACAGATAGCAAGAAAATTATAAAACAGGCACAATAGCTTTTACCTTTTAGAAAAAAGCTAAACCAATCGGCCGTATACAATCATATGATTGAATCTGCACAATGTTAAAAAATAATACGTATTTCTTATCTCTACTTAAAGATCACATAAAACTATTTTTAGTCAGAATCTCCAATAACTAATAGTATTCATATATAAAATTTATGTACTACAAACTACATAAATGTAAGAGTTGCACACTGTGTCGCAAAAATAGCATACTTATTTATCTCATCACGGAAAAAATATTCTTTGTAATAGAACTTTAAAAACTTTAACTGTGTTTTCAAAATTTAAAATAAAAGAAAAAAGACTATGATAATAATCGAATAAAACGCTGAACTGTCTCACGCATTCCATATTCTAATGCATCCGCAACAAGCCCATGACCAATGGAAACTTCATCAAGCCAAGGAACATGATTAATAAGAGCAGGAAGATTAGTAATTGTTAAATCATGTCCTGCATTAATACCTAATTTTAGTTCTCTAGCTCTTTTCGCCGCTAAGGTTAGTTTATTTAATTCCTGATCCTGTTTTATCTTATCTTTAAAGGCACCACCATACGGCCCAGTATAAAACTCTACTCGATCCGCACCAATTTCCTTAGCAACCTCAAGGCCACCTACAGTAGGATTAGCAAATAACGACACACGAATTTTTTTTCCCTTTAAACGCTGAACAATAGGATTCAAAAATTCAGCATCATGAGAAAAATCCCAACCATGATCAGAAGTTGACTGAGCCGGATCATCAGGAACAAGAGTAATTTGATCAGCATACTTTTCTGCTGCATTTAAAAATATATCACTTGGATAACCTTCAATATTAAACTCTGTAGTAGGAAAAGAGTTTTTAATTAAATAATATATATCTGGTAAATCAGAAAAACGAATGTGTCTCTCATCTGGTCTCGGATGAACCGTCAAACCCGCGGCACCAGCTGAAAGGGCTATATGCCCTATCGTTTTGATATTGGGCCACGGAAGATTCCGCCGATTCCGCAAAACCGCAACAGCATTAAGATTAACCGAAAGTTTGACAGCCATGCACACTCCAAATTCCATCAATAATTTTAGAAACAAAAAAAAGCATATTCCTTAGTACCATATCAGATAATAGCAATACTTTTTATCGAACAATCGTCAAACGCTCTGCCGCACGTGTAATCCCAGTATAAAGCCAACGTGCAGACATATCACGAAATGCAAAACTTTCATCAAATAAAACCACATTATCCCATTGAGATCCTTGGGCTTTATGAACAGTTAAAGCATATCCATAATCAAAATCATCATATCTTTTTTTTAATTGCCATGAAATTTCATTGTCAAAACTCTCAAAGACTGCTTTTAAAAGCTTGATCTTAATCATACCCCGCTCACTCTCTTCTGGCCTAACCAGAAGATTAATACCTGGCTTAGCAGTTTCTTTTTGTGAAGTTACAACCTTCCATAAAGAACCATTTAACAAGCTCTTCGCTGGATCATTCCGTAAACACACGAGCTTATCTCCCGCTTGTGGATAGTCTGCTGTAAACCCCTTTAATTTACGCAATCGATTATTATAAAGATGACGCGTTCGATTAACCCCTACTAAAAGCTGATCAGCATCTAAAACTAATTTCTGATCTACTTCTTTACGTCTAATAACGCAACATTCCCCATAAGATCCATAAGCAATATCACGTCCTTCACGAACATCTAAAGCTAAACGAACAATGGAATTGTCGCGTGCTTGCCGATGAATTTCCGAGAGAAGAAAATCCGGCTTACCATTAGAAAAAAAACCTCCCCCTGATATAGGAGGTAATTGACCTGGATCACCAAGAACAAGAATAGGTGTCCCAAAACTCATTAAATCACGCGCTAACTGTTCATCCACCATCGAACATTCATCAATAATGATAAGCTTAGCTTGGGCAGCAGAACTTCTTCGATTCAACGCAAATGTTGGTGCAATGGATTTTTTTCCTGTAACTTCATCAGAAATTTCTTCTTCACCGCGCGGACAATAAATTAACGAATGAATAGTACAAGCATTGCTTGCACCTTTAGATCTCAAAACTTGTGCAGCCTTACCAGTAAACGCAGCAAACTGAACAGAACCATCAACTGTTTCCGCAAAATAGCGAGCAAGTGTCGTTTTTCCTGTTCCTGCATAACCAAAAAGGCGAAAAATAGGAGAACGCCCACTCTTCAACCATGCACCAACAGCTTTTAACGCATTATCCTGTTCCGGTGAAAATTGCATGAGCTACCCAAATAAGATTTGTATAAAAGTACACATTTAAAAAATGTAACCAATATTAGAAAAAATCTTTATCATTTTTAAATATACAACCCCTCGGTACCACTCTTATAGAGTGCTTATCAATCGTTATAATAGAAAGTTTTTATACAAAATACCTTTAGATATATACCCACATGAATTTTCCTCAACCATTTGAACGCCTTTCTTAAAAGAACAGCCCCTCTATCCCACATAAAATAATATGAATCACCTCATTAGCACACTATAAGCCCTGAATAAGCTCATATACAAACGTTCAGCTCCTCACACACTCAAAAGTGAAGAAAATTTAAAGTTTTGCATTATAATGACAAACTCTTTATATAAGAATTTTTCCTTCAGCAGAAACAGCATTTTCAACTACTTCATCGTTAACTTCATCAGGCAGCAACATATCATTATGAGCACATCCAGAAGGAATCATTGGGAAACAATTTTCTAAATTATTAACACGACAATCGAAAAGAACTGGCTTATCACAGCAAATCATTTGCTTAATTTTATCATCAAGCTCATCCAATTTAGAGCAATGAATACCTACCACCCCATAGGATTCCGCTAACTTTACAAAATCAGGCATCGCTTCCACATAAGAGTTAGAAAGACGATTACCATGCAATAACTGCTGCCATTGACGAACCATACCCATATACTGATTATTCAAAATAAAAATTTTTACAGATGCATTATGTTGAACTGCCGTTGCAAGCTCTTGAATATTCATCTGAATTGAAGCATCACCAGAAATACATATAACAAGTGCATCAGGATGCGCAATTTGTACACCAATGGCAGAAGGAAGACCATACCCCATAGTTCCAAGACCACCAGAAGTCATCCAATGATTTGGCTCATCAAAGTGGTAATATTGCGCCGCCCACATCTGATGTTGCCCAACATCGGTTGTGATATAAGCGCGCGCATCTTTGGTAAGAGCATAAAGCCGTTCAAGAGCATATTGTGGCATAATAACATCTTTTTTTTCAGCATATGCTAACGAATTACGTGCCCTCCAACAATTAATTTTGTTCCACCACATACTATGACTTTGGCTCTTAAAGGCTGACTGGTTCGTATGCAAATGTTGCATCATATTTTCTAAAACGTGAGCCACATCTCCAACAATAGGAACTTCTACTTTCACTATCTTATTAATAGAAGAAGGATCAATATTAATATGAATAATGCGAGCACCAGGTGCAAACGCATCAAGTCGCCCAGTAACACGATCATCAAACCGAGCACCAATCGCCAACATAACATCACACTCATGCATAGCCATATTAGCTTCATAAGTGCCATGCATCCCAAGCATTCCAAGCCAATTTTTGCTAGAAGCTGGATAAGCGCCAAGCCCCATCAATGTTGAAGTAATAGGGAAATTGCCTAATTGAACTAAATTACGTAAAAGTTGAACAGCTTTAGAACCTGATGAAATAACACCACCACCGTAATAAATAACAGGACGTTCTGCTTCTTTCAAAAGAGAAACGGCAGATTCAATAGCCGCATTATCCCCCTTAAGCTTTGGACAAGAACGCATAGATATTGGTGTTTGAGAAGCCTTATAAATACCTGAAGTAAATTGAATATCTTTAGGAATATCAACCAAAACTGGTCCCGGACATCCTGACCGAGCAATAGAAAAAGCTTCATGAATAGCCATAGATAAATCATTTATATCTTTAACTAAACAATTATATTTAGTACAGGACTTTGTAATACCCACTGTATCAGCTTCTTGAAAAGCATTTGTTCCAATCACAGTTGTTGGAACCTGCCCAGAAAGACAAACTATAGGAATGGAATCCATTAATGCATCTTGCAGAGGTGTCACAACATTAGTCGCGCCTGGCCCAGAAGTCACAAGCATAACCCCAACCTCCCCTGTGCTTCGTGCATATCCTTCAGCAGCATGACCTGCCGCTTGCTCATGACGTACCAAAATATGCTGAAGTGCATCTTGTTGATAAATAGTATCAAAAATAGGAAGAACAGCTCCACCAGGATAGCCAAAAATGTATTTAACCCCTTGATCAATAAGAGCTTGAACCACCATTTCAGCCCCCGACATCATTTTTCCGTCCGCACTCTCTTTTGTTTTTGGATGACCTGTCATTGTTCCCACTCATCTATAACACAATAAAAAAAAGCCCCGAAGGAGCTTATTACATACAAAACATATATCGTATAATAAATCCCTTCCCCGCTACAACTGCACCACACCATTTTAAAATATTTGTTACGATAAAAAATATTAATTTTATCAATGCCGTTCGTCAATAAAAAACCACTTTTCCCAAAACTTTCCATTCAAGCGCTTTTTATTTTTGAGTTATTTTAACACTTTCTGCCATTCTTCATCTGAAGAAACGGGTATCCATTCATTATCAAACTGGTTACGAAACCACGTCACTTGTCTTTTAGCATATCTCCTTGTCCGTATTTTTACTTCCTCAATAGCATCCTCATAGCTTTTATACCCATCTAAATAGGCCATTAACTCACTCATGCCAATAGCTTTCATCGCAGGCAATGAAGGAGAAAGCATAAGTTTTTTCATAGCAATAACCTCTTTTAAAACCCCTTTTTCAACCATATAGTCAAATCGCTCATTAATACGCCGATAAAGCGATTGGCGTGAAGGCATAAGAAGAATTTTGTCTGAAGAATTTGCGTCTATTAAAGGTCTTGTTTTTTTCTTTTGCCACCAACTCAGCCTTTTCCCTGTCACTTCATAAACCTCTAAAGCACGAATGATACGCTGACCATCTTTTGAAGAAATTTTTTCAGAGAGGAGAGTATCAACCTGCGATAATTGACGATAAAGACATTCAGCTCCTTCTTCATGAAGTCGAAGTCGCCACTTCTTCCTTACAATATCGGGAATACAAGGAATTTCTGCAATTCCCTCCAAAAGAGCACGAAAATAAAGACCTGTTCCACCAACAAAAATAAGTGATTTTGATGTACATATATTTAAAATCTTTTCAACATCACATAACCACTGTCCTACTGAATAATGAAGAGATGGATTCACATAACCATAAAGATAATGCGAAATAGCTGTAGTATCCTCTTTAGTCGGCCGCGCCGTTAAGATATTCAAAACATCATAAATTTGCATAGAATCTGTATTAATAATAACGGCATTTTTTTCTTGTGCCATTCTTAATGCCAAAGCTGACTTACCGCTTGCGGTAGGACCTGCTATTAATGTAATTGTTCTTTGTGTCATAAATGGAATGTCTTACACTCATGAATAAATAACTAATTGCAATATTTATGATTCATATAATGAATACAAAACCCAGCATTCTACCTATGAAACCATAAACATTAAACTTTTAAAGTGAAAATGATAGATCTGCTTTTAAGATAAAAATACCACAGATAGATTTTCCTAAAGTATCAAAATAATTCTTTTTGCAACTATCCATCCCAAAATAAACATTTGTCATAAAAAACTGTACTGTCAGCACGACAAATACACAGTTTAACAGTTATACATAAGGGGAAATAGTCCTAAAGCCCAAAAAGAGAACTTTTTAATTTGTATAAGCCAATCTACATTACATTTCTTCCATATATAAAGCATAAAATTTCTATAAAAAATTTATTATTCAATCTTCTTTATTCTAATAATAAAAAAATGCAGCAACACTTCTAATGACTAATCATATGTAACTGCATACAATAGAATATTTCTTAAATTAAATAATATTAATCCATTTGAATTGTTACAAATCGCAATTCACCAGTTGGGCGAGCAACAACAAATGAAGCATTTTTACGTCCAGCTTCGCGTAATTTATGAAGTCTTTTTTTAGCTTCCTCAATTGTTGTAACGACACTCTGATTAATATCAACGATGACTTCACCAATGCGAATACGCCTCCTATCCGCTACACTATTTTGTGCAACAGATGTTACAACTAAACCACTAAGATTATCAGTAATTGAATAATGTTGACGCAAGTCAGCTGTAAGCTCAGCCAATGTCATTCCCATAAACTGCATGGTAGCATCTTTAGGATCAGAATCACCTTTTTTATCATTAGATTCTTCTGTTGTGTTCTCGCTTACATCCGTCTCAATCAAACGACCAAGCTTAACTTCTACTGTTTTTTCTTTCCCATCACGAAAAACTGTAATATTTACAACCTTTCCCGCCGGACTCTCTGCTACTAAACGGGGTAAATCACGAGCATTCTTAATTTTAGTATTTCCAAAGCGAAGGATGACATCCCCAACATAAAGCTGACTATTATCCACCTCAGCATGCTCCATTTTACCAGCAATCAATGCACCCACAGCATTATTTAGTTTTAAATTTTTTGCAATATCTTCTGTCACTGGCTGAATGCGAATAGCCAACCAACCACGTCTTATTTCCCCAAAATCACGCAACTGATTGATAACAGAAAGAGCCATATCAGACGGTATAGCAAAACCAATACCAATAGACCCTCCAGAAGGGGAAATAATTGCCGTATTCACCCCAATTACCTGACCATTTCTATTAAATAATGGACCCCCAGAGTTACCACGATTAATCGCCGCATCCGTTTGAATAAAGTTATCATAAGGGCCAGCATTGAGATCACGATTACGTGCAGAAACGATACCAACAGTCACACTCCCACCAAAACCATAAGGGTTACCTATAGCCATAACCCAGTCTCCAATACGCACTTTTTCAGAATCACCAAAGCGTACAGCTGTTAATTTTTTTTTGCTTGCATCAACCTGTAAGAGCGCTAAATCAGTCTTACTATCTTTTCCAAGCAATTTTGCTTTTAATTTTGTGCCATCAGTAAAATTAACTTCAATATCATCCGCCTCAACTATAACATGATAATTGGTAACGATTAGCCCTCTTTGTACATCAATTACAAAACCAGACCCTAAAGAACGCACTTTTTGAAGCTGCCCCCCCTTTTGACCATCCTTAGGCGTAAAAAAATCACTAAAATACTCTTGTAACAATGAATCTTTTGGAATAACGGGCACAGCAGTATTTTCATCCTGCTCAGTTCCTTCAACTGTTTGCACCGTAGAAATGTTCACAACTGTCTTCAAAAGCTCAGCTGCCAGATCAGGAATAGAAGGCGGTGTATTTGAGGGCAAATCAACATTAGCCCAACTCAGTGATACTGATGAATACAAAACTGCACAAATAAAAATTTTTGTAGCAAAACGCTTTAAAAACATATTTTTATCCACGACATACCTTTAACCTATACAGTAAAAGACATCACTCCATTCACCTACAGTAAAATCAGCATAGCTTCGGTAACATTACACCATTTGCATGACAAAAGAAAGCAAACACAGAAAAATCCCCCTATGGAAAATTCAGTCGCCACAATCCATTATCCCATTACTCTCCTACAGATTCAGTAGTAGCATTATTGAGATCAACCTTTGCTTTTGGTGAAACCGCTCTATTTGCCCGCAACGAATTACGGAAATAGAAAAAGAAAGATTCATCTGGTGAAATTACCATCGGTGTACGCTCTAAATTCCTGTATTGCTCCATTGCCAACCAAAAATCGTAAAAAGATGGATTCACTTCTCGCGCATTCAATAAAAGTCGAATACTTTCAGCTTGCCCTTCACCACGAGTAATTTCAGCATCACGCTTTGCAGCTGCTACTATTTCTTCATATTCACGATTCGCTTCTGCCACAATACGATCCCGCTCTTGTTGACCACGAGCACGAATATTCTCTGCTGCAGCCTCACGTTCAGCAGCCATTTGTCGATATACATCTTCTGAAACAGCATCCGTTAAATCAGTTTTACGAATACGCACATCAACAATAGTAATACCCAATGACCCCGCATCTACAGAAAATTGCCGCTGCACTTCAGCCATCATAGCACCTCGTTCATCCGACAAAGCTGCTTTAAATTCTCTTCTACCATAAACCGCACGTAAAGCATCAATAAAACGCGGCGCAAGATTTTCACGTGCAGCAATTTGCGGACGCCCTGATGCAATACGTTGTAAAAATAACTTAGAATCTGCAATACGATAAATAAAAAATGCATCTACTTCATAATAAGCACCACCACGAACCTGAACAGATTGTGTAGGCACATCGTAACGTAACAACCGGTTATCAATCACAACCATCTTATCTAAAAAAGGAACTTTAAAATAAATACCTGGATTAGGCTCTACTTTAATAATTTGTCCAAAACGCTTAATCACAACTTGTTGACGAGGATAGACAATAAAAATAGACATCCACAAAGCTGATAAAATAAGCAATATAGCAATTAACATATATAAAAAACGAGATTGCTGCATAATTCAATGTCCTTTAGAAATGCTAAAATCTGATAGCGATTTAGGGCGCGCTGATAGTGTCTTTATATCTTCTGATAAATTATTGCGCAGCAATCCATTCAAAGGTAAATAAGGCACCATTGGAGAATGTACTTGATCAAAAACTAGTTTATTGGATGAAGAAAGAATACGTCCCATCATCTCCATATAAAGGCGATAACGAACAGCCTCTGGTGCAATTGCAGCCTCACGAGAAATTGCATGAAAACGTTCAGCACGTCCTCTTGCTTCTTCAATCATTCGTGCTTTTTCACCTTTAGCAACTTCCCGTGTACGTGAAGCTTCACCGTTAGCTAAACCAATCTTAGTGAAACGCACACGATTTCCCTCTTCAATCATTCGCCCACGTTCTTGCTCTGCTTGCTGAACAGAGTTAAATGCAGCAGCAACCTTAGTAGGAGGAGCAGCTTCACTGATTGACACACGATTTATTTCAACACCAAGCTGATACTTATCAACAGTCAATTGAATAATCTTTTTAACATCATCAGCCACTTCTTCTTTTTTGTCTCGCAAAACATCATCAACTGGTCGAGAACCAATTACTTCGCGCATCGCACTTTCGGCAACTTGACGAACTGTCCCCTCTTGATCATTCACATTAAATAAAAACTGACTCGGACGTGAAATTCTGTAGTAAACAGAAAAATTAACATTAACAATATTTTGATCACTCGAAAGCATCAAACCTTCACTTTGCTGTGTTTGGCCAAATTGACCACCAATCGTAATTGTTTTTTCTGTTAAAGGTACTTTCATATAAGTCTCAATTGGCCAAAAGTGAAAATGCAAACCATCACCGATAACGCCCTCTTTAGGAATACCAAAACGCAATTCCACGGCTTGTTCATTTTGCTGAACAGTGTAAATAGATTGATACAAAACAAAAAACACAGCAAGCAAGAACAATAAGATAAAAAGCCCCCCCTCGCCAAATTGCTTCAACTGATCTTGTCCTTTACGCAAAATATGATCAAGGTTGGGATTATTATCACCACCGTTATTGCCACCAGAACCAAAGAGGTTCTTAGCTGGTGTTTTCTTATCACCACCAAGTTTATCTTTATCACCACTCCATGGCCCACCGCCATTTTGATTTGTCCAGGGCATCATTACCTCTTCAACTTAGTACCATTCATTAAATCACACACCAATTATTCAATTGATCTTATAAGGTGCCTTTTATCTGATTACAATATAAAACCATAGACCGTTAATTTTCATGACCCTTGCGCTCATAAATTATAAAACGTGTAGGATGACTATCTTTATCTCCATCTGGAATATATTGTGTTTGTGTTATAACCCACTTTTCTTTGTCAAAAACAGGGAAAAAACTATCACCTTCAATAAAATCCAGCACTTCTGTAAACAATATTTTATCTGCAATACTCAATCCTTGTTGAAAAATTTCACCTCCACCAATAATACAAATTGCATCTGCACCATTTTTAAAAGCAAACTTTTTTGCGACAGAACACGCCTGAGATAAAGAATGACAAATAACTGCACCTTCAGCTGTAAATTTACGATTTCGAGTGATAACAATATTCAGACGATCAGGCAAAGGACGCCCAATAGAATCCCAAGTTTTTCGTCCCATAATAATGGGCTTTCCAACAGTTAAGCTCTTAAACCTTTTCAAATCTGTCGATAAGTGCCAAGGCATCGAACCTTTGCAACCTATAACACCATTTTTTGCAACAGCTGCAATTAAATAAACTGAAAAAGTCATATCGCTACCGGCGCCTTAATGTGGGGATAAGCTTCATAATCAAGCAATTGAAAATCTTCAAAATTAAAAGAAAAGAGACATTTTATCTCTGGATTTATAAGCATTTTTGGTAAAGCATTGGGTGTACGAGATAACTGACATTTAGCCTGTTCAAAATGATTTAAGTAAAGGTGAGCATCACCCAAAGTGTGAATAAAATCACCTACTTTAAGCCCACTAACTTGAGCAATCATCATTATTAATAACGCATAAGAAGCAATATTGAACGGAATACCTAAAAAAATATCTGCTGAACGCTGATAAAGCTGACAAGATAATTTACCATCAGCGATATAAAATTGAAAAAGGCAATGACAAGGCGGCAATGCCATTTCCTCTATCAATGCAGGATTCCACGCTGATACAATTAAACGACGAGAAAATGGTGTTTCCTTAATCATCGTTAATAGATTCGCAATTTGATCGATAGAATGCCCATTATCTTTTGGCCAAGAACGCCACTGAGAACCGTAAATAGGACCAAGACTCCCTTTTTCATCAGCCCACTCATCCCATATAGATACACCATGTCTCTGCAGCCATGAAACATTTGTATCACCTTTAAGAAACCATAAAAGCTCATAAATGATCGATCGCAAATGCAGTCTTTTTGTTGTTAACAAAGGAAATCCATCCTGTAGATTAAAACGCATTTGATAACCGAAAATAGACCGCGTTCCCACACCGGTCCGATCCATGCGATCAACACCATCATTTAAAACATGAGATAAAAGATTAAGGTAAGACTGCATAGTGCGTATTATGGCCGATTCTTGTAATTACAAAAGCTGATCGTAACAGTATTTTAGTTTTGACGCAAAAAATAAAATACTCTAGAAGCTATTCTAAGGAATCTTTATAATAAATGAGGGGATAAATTTATGAAGAGTGAAGAAACTTTAGCGCCACATGATACGAGAAAACGTATCTTATCTATCATATCCAGTGCATCCGGAAATTTAGTAGAATGGTATGATTTTTACGTTTATTCTTTTACATCTATCTATTTTGCATCA
>NZ_JBAFWX010000009.1:0-28283 GCF_036576145.1 Bartonella eidoli
TTCTCTGCTTAATTCTGACTGAATTAATTCAAATTCACGTTCAGTCAATTTAAAGTTTTCAACATAATCACTGTAATTTGCTTTTTGATTTGGAAAAAATATTTGTGTAGGACACTGCTCAATAATTGTATGTGCAATTGTTGAATTTAAAGCATCCTTAGGACTTTGTGTTGCAAAAAGCATCATACCATTTTGTTTACGGATTGTTTTAAGACGATCTTGCGCAAAAGCTTTAAATGATTCATCTTCAAGAGCTTTCCAAAACTCATCAATGATAATAATAATGCGCCTTCCATCAATAAGATCAAGAATGCGATTAAATAAATACATCATCAAAGGACGCCGAATTTCCTCATTGTCTAAGAAATCGGTCATATCATAACCAATAAATTTTGAATTTAAGCTGATATCATCTTGATCATTATCAAAAACCCATCCTAAAGCATTTCCTTTAATCCAACGTTGTAAATGTATAGCAATTCCTTCTTTTGATGTATTATCAAAAAAGAGCTGAAGAGCTCCTAAGGAACGTTGTGAACGAGGAAGGCTTTCTAAAGAATCAATAGCTCTCGCTATATCTTGTTTTTCTTGTTCTGTAACCGTGTGTCCATCAGTTGTGACAAGCTTTAAAACCCAATTTCGAAGAAAAACTTTATTTTTTTCCGTATATTCCATACCTTTTAATGGAGCAATACCTGTAGGTTTTCCATTTTTTAAAGGTTTATATTCTCCTCCTCCAGCACGCACAAAGATTTCTGCACCTTGGTCTTTGTCAAAAAAGACCATCGTTGGATTGTGTTTTTGCAATTGTGCAAGAAGAAAATTTATAATCACTGTTTTTCCAGACCCTGATGGGCCGCAAACAAAAGTGTTGCCAAGATCACCATAATGAAAATTAAAATAATAAGGTGAACCAGCTTGTGTTTTTAGTAATGCAACAGCAGATCCCCATACATTACCTTCAAATTTACCAGTGGGAAATGAATGAAACGATGATAATGCTGCAAAATTTCTGCTTGTAATGGCTCCAGACCGCGCACGGTAACTAAAATTTCCAGGAAGTTGTGCCCACCATGCAGCTTCTAATCCTAAATCTTCTCTAGCAATGACTGCTCCACCATTAGTTAAATAGGATCGCGCTTTTGATAAATATTCAGTCAATGCCTTAGGACGATCAGCAAAAACTGCCAAAGAAAGATGATGCTCACCTAAAACAAAACGATTTGACTCTAAATCATCAAGCGCATCATAAAGTTCATCAATTTGCGAACTCGCACGATCTGCAGCGCTAATCATTTGATTTTGTTTGCGACCCATAATTGCACTAGCAGCCGCTTTACTTTTAAAGACAAAAGATTGTGTTAAAATAAATTCGAACGGTACTGTGAGTAAACCATCTGTCATACCAGGTCGTGTTTTAGATGGATATTCTTTCCATCCAAACATACCAACAAATCGCTCATTGCTTTCATGGCGAATTTCTATAATTTCTTTACCAAAAATAACCCTATCTGAATAAATTGTTGATGCAATAGTACCAAATGTAAGTGGAACGCGCTCATGTCTCCCACCAACAAGTTGATGCAAAAACTCACTTTGCTCGGAAAATAAAATGCCGTCATGCTCGTAAATTGACAAAAGACGCGCCTGATAACTTTCTAGACCATTTATAAGATCTTGACTTAATTCCTCTAATTTATAAATAGCTTCAATATCTGGCTCAGATTGTGTTTTCTTAGCTTTTGTTAACCGCTGAAAAAATAAACTGATTTGCTCAGTTTTATCTGCGGATGGATTCCATAACAGTGAAATGAACAGATCGTTTCTGTACAAATCTTGCGAAATCATTTTCTTTTTGTATTTTTCATCTAACGTTTCAGCAAAAGATGAAGAAAACTTGCTATCTGGGTAAAGTGTTTCACGCCGACGAATAATATGAGAATATAAAGCAACACGTTCGTCCGCAATATTTTTTAGTAAAATATTTAATTGATCGTGTAAGGAATTCAATTGATCAATATCTGCAGTGTCAAAATTTATACCTTCAATAGCAATTACAGTCATTAAACAGCGTGAATTTAGCGCAATGACATTTTTATTGACGTAGCGTATATAGGGAATATAATCCTCAGGAAGAGATTCCCGTTTTATAATTGACATTTGGCTCAATAATTTAATTCCTTATAAGTGCGGATAAGACGTAACGGAGATGTTGATCCTCCTCCCCATCTGCTGGTGTTTTTCTGCTTTCCACGAGTATTTAACCAAGCGAATAACACGCGAAATTGATTATGATCATATTTTGTTACTTCACGTAAAATGAAATGTACTCCAACACCAAAACCAATCATGGTAAAACCACTCGTTAAAATGAAGAGAATAGATGTTGCCATAACATTAATTGCCATAGCCTCCATTGTGACACCGGCAAACATGGCTGGTCTCGTACATGCAAGAAAAAGGGTATCTTCATTCATTTATGATGATCCCATTAATTTTCCAACGAGGTTAGGGGCACCAAAAACAATACCAATACCTAGAATGCAGTAAGCTGTTTTGCGTAAATCAATAAACCCATACATCCAGCCAATACCAACAGCAGCGACACATATAATTGCCATGAGTTTTGCTGTTGCACCTGTCATCATCGAAACAATATTCTCTAAAACGTTATCAACATTTCCAAAACTACCTGGAGTTGTTGCTGCATAAGTTGGATTTGACGCAATAAGTGCTGTTAAAAGTAGCATGATAACGATAAAACCTATATTCTTTGATGTGTTATCTGTCATTTTACCTCTCTCAAAAAGAATATATGTTGACACTATTTTGATTTTAAAAATTTCAATACCTGTCGCTTTACATCTCCAGTCAGTCCATCGCGGAACTACAAAGTCTTTGGCACTGAATTTTTTTCAAAATCATTTACTAATTCTATAAAAAACTTTTTATTGTATCAAATTAGTTGTATCATATTATAAAAACCACCATAAATTGTATTTTTTTATAAAAATAACAATATTTAAAATATAAAAATCGTTTTAGGTTCGTATAATGTGATTAATTTACAACAGTTTTATTTGTTTTCTTTGTGAAGAATAAGGACACTATCAAAAAATTGAATGGACGAAAAACAATGAAGTTTTTTCTCGAATATGCAAAACGAGTGCGATTTAAGTTAATTGTTATTCTTTACATTATGGGTTCTGTTTTGTGGGGGATCAGCCAATATAAAGAGAAAATAGATTTAAACGTTCTAAAAACATTTAACATGCAGGATGTCATTGATATGGATTTAGAAAAATTAGTTAATTATACCCATGAAAAGTCATTGGAAAAAGATATATCTTCTTTAAATTTGCAAAATAGTCATTTATCGGGGAGTGCAATTGTTTTTAATGGTGTTGCATCTGTCACTAGCGGTGCAACATTTAAATTGAGAACTCCTGTTGCAGAATCTTGGCGTACGCATACTGTTCGTCATATTCATTTATATGGTGTTGATACATGTGCGCCACGTCAAAAAGCAAAATTGAATGATCAAGAATGGCCATGTGGTGCAGTTACGACAGCTTGGTTAGTTACAAAAATACTTGGAAAAAATTTATCATGTAAACAAGCTACTATACGCAACGGTATTAGCTACGCTCAGTGTTTTGTCCAAGGAATTGATTTAGCTGAAACAGGTCTTGCAGAAGGTATGTTAGTAATATCAAAAGACAATCAAGATCCTGTACCAATACAATATATTAACGCTGAAGCAATTGCACGCAAAAATAAAATTGGTATTTGGTCTAGCAATTTTATTCATCCCTTACAGTGGAGAAGAGATAATGGAAATTATAATCCTTTTGAAAATTTTTGATCAAACAAACTAACAACTAATTTTATATCTATATGAAGTAAAATTGAAACAGGGCTATAAGTGTTTTATATTCATTCCTTGTGTTCTCTTGATAAGCGCATTAGAAAACGTTGCTACATAAATCATAAGGAATATATTTCAATTACTGTTCCTTAATTTTTAGTTTGTGTAAAAGATATTTTTATTTGATTAAAAGAAAATAGTTTGCACATTTTAAAAAATGTAAACAAAAAATTTTGAGGATAAAAAGTGCCTTAGATGAGATTTATGGATAAAAAATAAACTATAATGTTAAAATTATTGAAGCATAGATATATTATGAAATAACTTATACAATTAATTACAAATATGCTATATATAAGAGAGTGTAGAATTAATAGAAATACTATAGTGAGACTTTTTTATTTAATTAATTTTATCAGTATTCTACTTAACAAATAAAAGAAATTACAAATTATTCGCATATATTCGTCTTTTTAAACGAAAATAAGTAGCACGGGAAATCCCTGTTTTTTCTTTAATGATTTTTAAAGAAAGTCCTTGTTCCATTAATGATAATGCTATTTTTGTCTTTGGATGAGGTTTTCTACCAAACTTTATACCTGCAGCCATTGCAGCTGCTCGCCCATCATTCGTTCGTTCCAAAATACGGGCACGTTCAGCTTCTGCCACAGCCGCTAAAATCTGTATAACCATTTTTCCTATTGTACCTTCAGTACTAAGACCATTTTCTAAAAAACGAAGAGCAATTCCCTTTTTATGACATGCATCTATAATGTGAAGCATATCAGCAGTATTACGACCGAGCCGATCCATTTTAGTACAAATAATAGTATCATCTTTTTCCGCTCGTCCAAGAAGTCGCTGCAATCCTTCCCGTTTATCTGTATATCCTGTCATCATATCAGTAAAAATGCGATCTTCGCGCACTCCAGCTTTCCTCAGCTCAAGAACTTGAAGAGTTAGCTTTTGTTGATTAGTTGATACCCTAGCATAACCTAATAGCGCCATTTTTATCTCATAAATCACCTTGAATACAGTGTAAGAACTATAATATAAAAACAAGCTTTATAGTACTATTCTGGAACTGTTTTTAAATAGCATCAAGCATTAATAATTTTGAACCTGTAGTGATCACACATCAGGGTCCTTATTAAATTTATATGTATTACATACGTATAACGTACATACATTATATGTAAAACTTATGTTTTAAATATAATGTATGTATAAATATAATCAATTAATGAGAATTATTATAATGCTGAATTAAAATTTCTAAAACATCACCAAGTGTCAAAAGGTTTTGACCAGATGGTGTTAATTGTTCAGCAAGTGCACGAAATTTTTCATCAACATCCGGTCTAATTGAAAAAGTTATGCGATTTGTTTTTAAACTACGGCGCTTAGACCTACCATCAATATGACCAGATTTTGTTAAATTTATAGAATTTTTTTCGCTTTGTAAAGGTGCATGACGTGTTGTAAAACCGCTTTGTTGCGCAATTTCATCAATATCGTGCTTTTCACGTTTTGGAGCCTTCGTTATAGGTTTTAAAGTGGATAAATCTTCTAAAATTTGAAATGTTGCTTTCCGTTCTTTTGGCATTACATGACACCTTCTAATTTTAATGCTTCCACTATATCAGCAGCGAATTGTTCAGCATTTATTATGGCAGATTTAGCATTTGATACATCTTCTTTATTAAGATCATAAAGAGTACATCCAAAGCCAAAAATAGAAGAAAAAGCAGCTTTATTCATAATACCGTGATCCAAAACGGGAAGTTTTGCTTCTATTAATTCTTTACGAATTTCTTTTTCTTCACGAGTTTGAATAACAGAGCATTTGGAAAACATAATACGATAAGGAATATTGTTTCTTCTTGCCCTTCCTTCACGCGCTATAAAAGAAATAACTTTTGCTGTTTCACGACTATCAAGTTTTGTTCCTGACATTGGAATAATAACCATATCTGAACGACTAATCGCATATGATGCTGTTATATTTGCTGATCCTTCAAGGTCAACAATTACAAAACCAAATGTATTTGCGGCTTCATCAATAACATCTATAATAGTATTTTCATTAACTCCGCCCTGAACATCTATATTGGGTGGATAATTAGGGCTAACGTTTTGCCACCATTCATCAGCAATAGGTTGGTTAGGATCAGTGTCTATTATTTTAACTTTAGACCCGTGTTTTGCTAAAACTTGTGAAAGAACAAGTGCTGATGTTGATTTTCCAACGCCTCCTTTTGTTGAACAAAATACGATTGTTGGCATGTAAAAATCCTTATATACATGTGTATGTTTTATTTATATAAAACACATATTAAATATATATTAAGCATATGATTTATATAAACATAGCATATATATTATGTATATTTATCATACAATATACATATTTTATAGTACTAATGCCAACACTATTATCAATTTCAATGCTCAGAAGCAAAACAAAGTAGCTAAAAATAATAACATGTAGAATGTTTTTTATTCAGAAGAATTAAGCAATCCATATAGGGATCGTTCTAAATACAATTCTCCATGATTTTCTTTAGCAATCATTCCTCTTAGATATCCTCCAGGTGATTGAATAAGTTTTCGGCTATATTTTTCAAGAATTATACCAATAGCAAGAGCAGCTTTTTCTAAACCCATAATTGTTTTAGCATTCTCAACAGCACTAGATGAAATTCCCAATATTTTAGATAAGAATTCTATAGAGCCAATTATATCCTTTATAGATACTAATTTATTATCTAGATATACTGCGGTATGGGGCATAGCTTTAGCCCATATCTCTGAATTAATTTGAGGCAATGTGCTATTATTTAAAGAAAGAGATACTTCATTTTTGCTTTTATTATTTTCATAAGCTATTTTTTTATGTTTTAAATTTGTATTATTTATTTGTAAGGAATTTGATGAATTGAGATATTCTTTTTTTTCTTTATTTGAAGAGTAAGTGTTTTTTTGATTACAATTATTCACAAAATAAGGGTTTGTATTATGTATATGCGTAACATTTTCTATATTCCTGCATAACATTTTATTAGAAAATAAACGATTTAAAATAAGATTAAAAAGCTTAATCGCCTTTTCAAGTTTATAAAATGATGCTTTAGTAGGTGATCCAATTGCAGTTGCAATTTTTTGTACACGTCTAAAAAACATTGATACAATTGGTTCAGATTCTGCAAGAACAAAATAAGACTTTAATTGACGATAAAGACCCCGAAATCGTCGAGCGGCAGCGTTTTGACGTTTCATCTCATCTTTAATAGTCAAAATATAATGATGAAGATCATGATAACGAGCAATTAAAATACTTAGATCAATACCGCATGCAGTGACGATACTGCCCTCATAATTGACTGGAAATCTCTTATAATTACCAGAATCTCTCATTACAATAAGTCCTTTATCAAAAAGGCGAGACAATAATCTGCTTGTATGAACAGCGCTACATCCAATCTCTAATCCAATTTGACGATTACTTTTAAATACAATTGGAATACCACCTGCATAAAAAGATGAAACTGGAGCTGTGTTAAGAAGAACCTGCAACAATTGGGCTTCCGTTGCTTTTATAAGACCAGTTATAGGAAGCTGTTGTACAAGAAAAATAAGCTGGCTCCTACTAATATGACCAATGTCAGTATGATCTGCCATTTTTATATATTCAATATGATGCGCTTCAATACGCCTACCAGACGATTTTTTAACCATAAATATTCTAACCTCTCTTTTAGAGGCAAAAAAATGATAAAAACACCCTTTCTCTGCAAAATTTCTCTTGCAGAACAACGCATAATAAATTAAATATGAGGAATGTTTTGTTTTTATATTTGAATTGATATTTAATTTATTAATTTTAAATGGATGTTTTATAAACCCTTCTGTTAAAGCAGTTGGGTTTTTATTTTTGCCATATTTATCCTCTTCGTTTTGTGTGAATCATTTATTGCTAATATTTCAAAAAAATAAACTATAATGAAAATGAAAATCTTTTCAACATGGTAAACAACCGATATATTTTCTTTCAGTTTCCGTTGCTTGAATTCTTTATTAAAATTAAGGGCTGTCATAAGTTGAAGAAAAATAACTGATAATCTTCATGATTTTAGACAATTTATTAAATGATTTTATCTAAGATAACTCATCGACTTTGTTCATTAGGTCTTTAAGAGAAGCCCAATATGAAAGAAATCTATGGTTGACTTTATTACTATATGGTTCTTTTTTCTTCTGCTATTTTTTAGAATTGAGCTTGATAATCAACGGTATCCCTCTTTGAGCAAGTATCACGTTTTTTTTTATGAACTCAATTTTTTATTTTTGAGTTGGTTAATCAAAAGAAATATCTAAAAACTTTAATCTCTCTTGCTTATTGATTGCAATTAATAGGGAATATCTCAATGAGAAAAGTTCCTTTTTTGATTTTGTGGACATTTTTACATTCCTGTTTGGATTTGGCTATATTCTTCTTTCATTATTTTTAATATTTCATAGGCAATATTCTGTATGAAATTTTTTTCATACGATTCTCCCGTTATGTGAATCAAATGAAACGCATCTACTACCATCGAACAATATCATAGAGACGTCATGACTGAAACAAGTACCAGACAGGCATGTACAATAGCCATGCTTACTAAAGTTATTGCAGCGCCTTTTAAATCAACTAAAACACAACCATATTCGGGTGCTCATTTACGGAGTTGCCTTAGATCAGATCATTTAATAAATCATCTAAAATCATCAAAAAAAAGGTCATAAAAAAGCGCTTTTTAATATACCTATTACAATTTCACATCGTTTGAAAACTTCAGTCATTTTATAAAAAATCTTATGAACAATATATAAATAACATTACATGCAATCGCAAAAGAATAAAAGTTGAGATGCCCTTTCTTTATAAAAATGCTATAGCGTACATGAATAATATTCAATCTAGCCCAGATATTAATTCAAATATGTCAGAAAATTAACAAAAAATTTTTGAAGCTACAAAGTGATTTAGACAAGTATTTTTTATAGAAAACGCAGTTTACAAACAAGATTTTGATTTATTAAAAGTATAAACGCTAACCCAGCCCAGCGATAAAAAAACTTATTAATGAACTGCCAATGTCTATTAAATTTCTCCAATATAAACATACGAAACAAAATGAAATGATAGTTCTTATAAGCTCAAAAGGAATAATAAAATAACTATTAATACTCGTTGAAATTATACCTATTTAGGTATATAAATAAATATGGATAGAATGAAACGTATAATTTGGCTCGGATCTTCGCACAAAGACATAAAAAATCTTCCTGATATAATACAACAAAGAATTGGTTATTCACTCTATCTTGCACAAATAGGGAATCAAGGATCAAATGTTAAGATTCTTAAAGGTTTTGGTTCTGCTTGCGTTTTGGAAATCGTTGAACGCGATATACAAGGAACTTACCGTGCTGTTTACACTGTACGGTATGAAAATGCTCTGTATATCTTGCATTGCTTTCAAAAAAAATCAACCCATGGTATTGCAACACCTAAACCAGATATCGATCTCATTAAGGAACGTTTGAAATTAGCTGAGCAATTGGAAAAGGAAAAAAAATGACAGATGTATTTTACGGAAGTTACAATATCTACAAAGATATTGGTTTTTCAGATGCCAAAGAAATGTTGATTAAAGCACAACTTGCTAACAAAATTAGTCAGATTCTCAAAGAAAAAAACTTGACTCAAAAACAAGCGAGCCAATTTTTGAAAATTTCTCAGCCTAAATTGTCTAAGCTTTTAAACGGAGAATTTCGTGGCATCAGCGAGATGAAAATGCTTGAGTGTTTGGTTCAATTAGGAAATGATATTAAAATTGTTATTAGCTCTGAAAGAGTTGAAACACCAAAAGGGCAGCTTGAAGTCGTTTTTGCTCCAATTTAAAAGCATTGCAACGTTTGAATGGATCATTATAAATTTCTGTTACACAAAATTTTCCTTCGATACGTTTACATTTAATGATGATATCAATCATTAAAACTGGCGATTTGCGCATATTCTTGTGTGCTAAATTGCCCCTAACTTCATTTTTTTACAAGAAGTGTCCTTTTTTCAAAGGTTGCTAACGTAGATAAAGCATTGACAGTTTGATTGGTTCTGAATGGCAGTTAATTAATATCACAGATGTAATAAAAGTCGTACCATCACGCAATTTTTGCAAAAGTATTCTGTCTGCATATGTAACTCAGAATCAGGAAGCTTTTAAACTCCATCTTTTGCAACTTCTAGTCATGTAGATTTTAAACGTACATAAAAATTTCCAATTTAATCATATCATGAAAACGATGGACGATCAGCTAAATTAGCTTTTATATTGCTCTGTTTATCATCTAACTTTTCACGGCTTAGAAAAGATGTTGTTTTATCTATTTTTTGCACTAGTTTGTTAATCACTTTAGAAATTTTAGAACAAAGTCATAATTTAAAAGCTATTCATTATGTCGTATACACTGCTATGAAATAACTCGATACAACTGAAAATATTTCAAAACAATGCAGCTAATTTTCTATTTATATATATGTTTCTTTTTTGTTTTAGCGCCCTATTTATTAATCGGTAGGAGGTTTATAAATTAGCGCTTTAAATATTCATCTGTGAAAAGTCTTCACATATATTAGCTAAAAAGAAATCTAATGTGGCTTATTGTTTACTATAAATAACAATCAGTCAATGAGCTGCATGCGTAAATAAAAGATTGTTGAAAACAGCAATTCATAAAAAAGCTTAAAGACAGCTAATTTCATCTCTTATGAAAAAAATTCTACGAAGCAAAAGGGGTATTATCATACGCAATATATCAATTGAGAGAATAATGCTCTATCCAAAACATTTGGCAGTTTGAGATGTATGCGAGGGGAAAAAATTATTCATTAAAGAATTTAATGACTTTATTGAAGATAATCATACTGTAAAGGAGTACTTATGGCAAAAATAAACACAGTAACACATGAAGGTCCATTAGTAAATTTCCGCTACCCTGGCAGTCCAGTCATGAAAAATAAATATGGCATCACAAACCCTGAAGCATTTGAGAAAAGGTATGCGCGTGATGTAGAAGAGGCAACAGTTCAGTTATATCAAGAGCCTTTGCCAGGCAAAATTGATATTGAGTA
Source organism: Bartonella eidoli (assembly GCF_036576145.1). Lineage (NCBI taxonomy): Bacteria > Pseudomonadati > Pseudomonadota > Alphaproteobacteria > Hyphomicrobiales > Bartonellaceae > Bartonella > Bartonella eidoli. The sequence goes on from NZ_JBAFWX010000009.1 coordinate 11,049, forward strand.
TTTGCAACATATTCATAGAAAATTATTCAATCGTGTTTATGAATGGGCTGGAGAAACCAGAAACTCTACTTTTACATTTTCAGATGGCAGTAAAGCTGCTATGCCACTCATAACAAAAGATGGTGTTAGATCTGCAAAAAATGATGAGATTCGCCTTAGATTAAGGCAAATAGATAAAATACTTCAGCAAGAAAATGGCTTACAAGGTTTGTCGCGTGAAAATTTTATCCACCACGCAAAATTCCTTTTTTCGTCTCTCATTTATGTGCATCCCTTCGTTGAAGGAAATAAACGTGCACAGCTTATATTTTTTGATAAACTCGCTGAAAGTGCAGGACACAGTTTTAATTTTGACCTTTTAACACAGGCGCGTATAGATACTGTTTGGAATTTAGTAGAAAAATATGACGATTCTGTCGTTTTAGAAGCAATGCTTGAAGATGTTTCTAATCCTGACAAAGTGCGTGCTTTAAGTGAATTTGTAAGTAAAATGAGAAGCATTCACGGAGATTCTGCTGAAAATTTTATCATTTTAGGTGCGCAGGGAGGAAAAACTTATCAAGGTACTTATTTGGGTGAAGGTGTAGACGGTTTTGCACTTGATGCAGGTAATGGTGTTTACATTGTTGGGAATTCAAGCGATCTCACACCTGAGCAGCGTAGAGCATTAAAAATTGGTGATACATTTACTTTTACTGCTCCTAAGATGGAAGGTATTGAAAGACCTCTAATCCCAGCAGAACACTTACCAAATTTAACAGAAAAAATGCTCGATGAAGGTGTTGCAAAAGATATTAGAATTTTAAATGCTCAAGAAAAAATTATGCATTTATCAAAAACTGTATTTGGTCGATATTGTTTATTAAAAGGTAAACTGGATGATTTGATCAAAAATCCAGATGTTAATGATAATCTCGGCAACAGAATAATAACAAATCCTAAAGAATTTGGTAGCCTTGCAGGATGGAGTTTTTTAGGCATTAAAAGCGTCGGGCGCCAAGAGGCTGAAGAAACCGTTTGGGAACTTGGCGATACTGTGAGAGATTATATCAATCTTATCAGGCATACTAGGGAAGAGCTTTCTGCGAATTACAAAGCTGAACAAAATCGCCGGGGGCAAGAGGTAAAAATGCCAAGTAAGGAGCTTCAAGAGGTTATTTTTGGGCCCCAAAATATACAGCAAGAGGCTTTTGATAAATCTCCTCCTTTAAGAAAAGAACTTGAAGATTTTATGAATAAAGTTAAAGGACGTTTATCTCAAAAAGAGCTTAAAGATATTAAAGATGGTAATTATGGTGGCTTGTCTCATAATTCCAGTGTGTCAATCAATCAGGCTAAGAAAATTGTAGACATTGCTAAGCAAGCTGGAGAAGTACACGAAAAAGTCCGAGATGAAGAATTCTTGCGAGCTCACACTTTTAAAGTTAGGTATTTTCCAGAAGGAAAATCTCTTGTTGTTAACTAATATGTATACGTGGATGTATTGTAATAGTGTTTCATTCAAGGAAGTATAATAAATCTGAAAATATTATCTTAATATATTTAAGAGAAATAGAAAATAAGATGTAGCGGAACGTGAAAATTAAAATACAAAACGTAATTAACACTTACTTAAATATTATTTTGTTATAAAAACATGTGTTCTTTTTGTTTTAATTTTCTAGGTTTAAACAAAATATTAGTAATTTTAATGGTGCTTGCACGCTAAATTGTAATTTGTGATATTTCACACATCTTCGCGAAAATAAATAAAAAGTAGGGAGTTTACTATTTATGAAAAATGGCAAATAATAGTGAGCGGTTATCATAAAAAGCTCAAAGATAAAACAACTTAGAGTCATTTTATCTCTTTCTCATAAAATTGCTGTGAAATCTCTTATTTAACAAAGTCGTACAACCTAAAAATTTATGACTTTTTATACATATCTGTCTTTTTTGCTAAAAATAAGTAATAAAAGTATCCCTCGTTTTTCTATAATCTCTCTTTAAGGAACAATTTCTATTGAAGCAACAACAATATTCTTTAAATGGATCTTTCTACCTGATTTTATACTCGCTATCACAGTCGCAATTGTTATAATATTTGATACTTATAAAAATAATAAAAAATACGTCTCATAAATCGACTTTTCATATTATGAGATTTAGATTATATCTAAATCGATTTATGAGACACTAAAATAACACTTTTAGATTACGAAAAAGTACCAACTAATCAACAAAAGCTAGCACTTCAAATTACTGGATTTTTAAATGCTGGAGTGCGTAAAAATCGTATTTTACAGATATAAGGTAAGCTCTACAGGTAATCTGGAAGATTTACAGCAGCTGCTTAAGCGTGCGACAAGAAATGATATTATTCTATCTACAATAATTTATTATATACGTATTATATATGTTGTATGTATGTAATACATATGTATTACATATAACTTATGTATTACGTATGTTGTAAGTATGTAATATATATGTATTACATACAATAAACTTAATAAGAATTTAAATATATAATAATTATAACATTTATGTTAATTTTAGTAATAAACAAAATGCAAAATCATGTAATTGATAATTTTTTTAATATAGAAATTACTATTTATTATAAATAAAAAAATAAATATTGGTATTATATTAAATTTATTTATAAAGTTATTGAATAGTTTTTTAATAAAAAATTGGAACTATCTAAAGTTTGTTGTTGTGTTCTTCTTGATAAGTTTATTGTTTGTTTAAATCGTTGTTGATCTATATTATGAGAGTCAATAATTTTTCTTTCAATACTTTCCATAGCATCTGCATAATTTTCAACTGCTTTGCTGAGTAATAAAATATTATCTTCAGCAATTTGGCGTGTTACAGTTTTAATTCCGCATAATTTGAAGCCTGAAATCTTCCCTATAGCTTGAGGAAAATTTGCAATCTGTGCAGAAACTTGTTTCCAAACACATGAGTTTTTATTCGTTAATTTCATTTTTTCTGTCAATATTTTTGAATTACCGTAAACAAGATTTGATAAACGTTCTACTTCTTCTTTATTTGCTTGAACAAATGGATCTTGTGTAAGTCTTTTAAAAATTTCTTGTTCAGTTAAGGAAGACAATTGTTTTTCTTGATCATAAGCTTGTCTAGATTCTTTAACATCTATATCTTTTAAAATGATCTGTTCACCAGTATTGTGTATATGGTATTGTGTTAACGTAGACTTATTATCATAATAAGCGTTCTTTATATCGGTGATAGAATTTGTGAAGTTAATATCTTGACTGCTATCTGTATGGGCTGTACTATTTTCTTCTGTCGTTGTAAAAAGGAAATAATCACTATTAGAGATTTCTTTATCTTTCATACGATTCATAGCTTCTCTTAAACCAGCGACTTTTTCAGGATTAGAAATATCTTCAAACATTTTTTTTATAAAAGTTAAGTCATTATCTCGCACTGCTATAAGACTAGAGAATGCTACACGTTCTATTGATACAAGAGAAAAGTCAAGTTTGTGGCCAGCAGCTTCTGCAAGCCTCTTAAAAAACAATCGTTGAACGCGACCGTTTCCTTCTCTAAAGGGATGTGTATAATTGAGAAAGGCAAACATTTCTGCGGCCTCATTGACAAACTCCTCTCGTGATAATCCTTGTAAATTATTTTTTTCGACAAGAGCTTTATCTAATTGTTTTAAGTTATATTGAATTTGAGCGCCAACAGCAAAACCAAAATCTGCATCCTTTTTTTTCATTGTTGGCATAGAAGCAGTTGTGCCATCAGAAAACGTGAAAGATACATCGCGAGTAATTCCAGCCCATTCAAAAGTCTTTTTAAATAAACTATAATGAATATATTTTAGATAGTCAGAATCAAATTTTTCTGGAAATCTTTCTTTACATATATCAATTGCTGCTTTTGTTGAATCATGTGAGCATTTTTCTTCAAAAATACCAATATCCATTATTCCATATTTATTCTTCAATACAACACTATTAGGATAGGTGTAATGCTGTGAAGGGTCCATATAATTTGCTAAAAATGATTTTTTTTGTTTTTTCATGGAAGTTTCTTTATAATAAGGGTTGTTTATAAGAATTCTCAATTCTTCTAATGAGCCCTCATATATTGTCCTAAAACTTTGAATGTTTTTTGATAAAGCATGTTTTTAAAAGTTAGATGGAGGCTGCATGAAAGCTATAATAATAACCTCAATTTTTTGTAATTCTTTTATTTGAGAAATGTAAAACTTATCAATTAAATTATTTTAATAATTTTTTACTTTTAATTACATACAGAAACCATAGAATTTATCACTTTATTGATAAATTCATATGTAAGATTTTTATATCTTTGCTTAATTTTGTAATTCAATTAAAAAATAATTTTAAGTTTTATTCTGTGGAGCAAAACGATTTTTTCCAACAGAAGATAACATTTCTTTTCTTCTGAAATAGATAGCTCGTCCACATCGCAAAGGTGGTTGACCTTGCATAAGAATGATTTGTTCATCTTGCCGCATATTTTGTATAACTTCATGTGGCAAAATGAGTGCTCTTTGCTGATAATTTATATTTTGAGACCCTCTTGCAAGAGACAGCCCTCTTGATTTGTTTATTCCAGTCACTTCAACTGTCATTTGGCCACATCGTTCTGAAATGTCTTTGGCTGTATTTATGTCTTTTATGGCAGCATAACTCACAAAAGAACAACTTTCAAACCAAGATCTCGCTCCAGATTCTCCAAAGTGATTGATTAACTGACCAGAAGATTGATAAAATAACATTAATGATATACCATATTTACGCCCACGATCGCGTGCTTCTTCTAAAACATTCATGTAACCGAGAAGATCAACCTCATCCAAAACAAACAAAACACGTTTTTTATAATTACCATCGGCTGTAACCATTGCATTTAAAAAAGCTCCAATAATTACACGTCCAATTCCTGGGTAACTATTCAAAATGCTTGCAGGAAGATTAAGAAAAACATCTGTATTTCCATTTGCTATATCTGAAGAAGTAAAGTCATCACCACAGACCAGATCAGCATAATTTGACAAAGAAAGCCATTGAGTATCCTTTGATGCAGTTGTATAAACCCCTGAAAATGTTTGTTCTGCCATCTCTGTAAAAATACCAACCATCTCACGAATAAAAGGAGAGGGGGATGTTTCTAAAATATGACGTAATTGATTAACAACAGCTGTTTCTGACTGAGAAAGAATTCCGCGCAATGTTTTTAAATTACGTTCACTGTCGTTATATTCATCAGAAAATATGACGTGCGCAAGAAGAGCAGTCAAAAGATTATGCGCTTGTGTTGAGAAATATTCTGATGAAGAATTTTCTAATTTTTTATCTGAGAGAAGCAGTTTAGAAAAACTGACAATATTGGCTTCACGTCGTGCTCGTGGTACGTTATCATTTAAAAGCCAATCTATAACATTAAATTTTTTCGTTAATAGTGAGTTTGGGTCAAGAACAATAACGTTTCTATTATCCATCCTTTTTCGCGCAAACTTAACCATTGGCGCAACTTCTGTTGAAGGATCAAGGCAAACAATAGATCCTGGATATGTCAAGCAGGTAGGGATCACTGTACTTGTTGTTTTATACCCACCAGAACCAGCAAAAAACATCATATGAGTTGAACCAAAATCAAGATTAAAGGTTAACAAAGGAGCCGTTCCACCCTTGCCCCATGTTATTTTATCACTTGGAGAAAATGAAACATTACATACATTGTCTTGATCAACACGATATCTTTCGCCAACAACAATTTGACCATTTTCAGGAAATATTTTTGCCGCATCCCTTAAACTCATCCATGATGCGTTACCAAAAATTCCTTTTTTTGCACGTTTTATATTATTATTTTGTGAAGACGTTGTTATAAATTGTATTGTTAAAAGGACAATACCAGCAATTATACCAAAAATAACCATACGATCCATAAACTTTAGAGCATAACTCCAAGTTACGCCATTTTGGTTAACATAGGGACTTAAACGTTGAATTTCACAAAAAATATAATAAAGCGCTACAATACAAAAGAAGATAGCAGAAACAATCGTTATCGCTTTACGTAAATACAGTTTTTGTAATTTGGCATAAATGAATGATACCACAACAATCATTACAAGCGTTATGAGTGGTTTTGAGCGAATATACCAATAAATATGATGTCTATTTGTCTCGTCTATCAAAAACAATAACAAATAAGGAATAAATAATATAGTTATAGAACCCAAAGCGATTGGCGTTAAAATAAGCACCAATTGCGTTTTTGTATATTTCATTGTTCCTTACTTTCGATTTTATTGAAATATGCTGTAAAATATTGTATTTTTGCCAGCTATACATTGATAAAAGACTATTTTCATGGGTAGAGCCATATATAATAGCCAACCCATGAATATTGAGGGAGATACAAAGTGTTAGACTTCTTAATTTACCATAGACATCGTTTTTTGATGACAAGCTCTAGCCGCCGCTCTTTGCATTTCCATAACTTGTAAATGCTGTTCATGGCATATTGTTTCAACTTTTTTAATCATGCCAACTATTTGTTCTGCCTTATTTACAGATATTCCAACATTCCTAGCAAGTTCTCCATAACTTTTATGGTCAACAGCTCTTCTCTCTTCTTCTGAGAGCCGTTTATTGATTTGACTCATAAAATTATCAAACTCTTTTCGTAAAGAAGCAGATTCTCTTAAAGTTTCTTGTCGTAATTCTGAAGAAATAGACATAAGAGATTGTAGCAATTTATTTGGCATTTTTACAGCCTGCCCACGACGGAGTTGTTCTGATTCATGATTTTCAAGAATATCCTTTTTAACCCCCCGTACAATGCTAATATATTCGGACATTTTATCGCTAAGAGCCCAAATATTTTCTTCGCAAATTTGCCGTCCTACAGTTTTTAAGCCGCATAAACTGAAACCTGCAAGGCTACCGATAGTTCTCGGAGCACGAGAAATTTGCAGTGGAAGCTTTTCACCTACACCTGGAACTCTATTAATAGCATCCAGTTCTTTATTTAATATGTTAGGTTTACCATAAACTAGTTTTGCTAAATCCTGAACCTCTTTCCGTGCTTTTTGAACAGCATCGTTTTTTGAAACCATTTTAAAAAGTTCCTCTTTTCTCAAAGGAGATAATTTTTCTGCCGGGATGAGAACTTCTTCAATGTTTTTACTTTTGGGAACTGTAAAGGTAATTTTATCACCTATTTTCAATGACTTATATTGTTCTGGTTTAAGCTGATCTATTGATCCAACAATATAAGTATTATCCATTTTAACTGCAAAACTATTTACCCCACAACCTTGATAAATTCCTGTGTAAGTAGAACCATCATTTGCAGCTAAAATAAGATCATTTTTAATATCACCATTTTTTTCACGGCTTAAACCACTTATAAATTCATTCAAAAGAAGCGCTTTTTTAGGATTAGAAATATCCTCAAACATACTCTTCATAGGCCCTAAATCACCATATTTTGCCGCCAAATTACAAGCAATGTTCATACGTGCTTTAGTTACAAGTGAAAAATCTATATTGTGGCCAGCAGCTTCTGCAAGCTTTGTAAAAAATAAACGCTGTGTTTGCCCATTCCCCTTTCTAAATGGATGTACTTTATTTATGTGATTAAAAACTTCTACCACCTCAGAGACAAAATCTTCGCGTGATAATCCTTGCAAGTTATCCTTATCTTTAAGTATTTGACCTAATGTTTTTAAACCCTGCGGAATTTGAGTACCGCTTGCAAAATGGACTCCTGTTTCTGTTGGATCCATTACTGTCATAACAACAGTTGTACCGTCGCTTAGTGTGGTGGGTATCTCTCGAGTTTTTCCAGCCCAATCAAAAGTATTTCTAAATAATTGAAAGTGCAAATGCCTTAAATAGTCGCCATCAAACTCCTTTGGAAGAGGCTCTTCAGACAAATTAATTATTGCCTTTGCTACGTCGCGTGAATATATTTCTTCAAATTCTTTAGCATTTCTTATATCATGTTTATTTTTTAAAACCCCATTGGGATAAACATAATTAAATGCGTGACTAACATATCCTTTTGTTCTTTTTAATTTTGCCATGGGTATTTTCCTTATAGTACAAAGTTTACAGTACAAAGTTATTCATAAGAGTGCTCAATTGTTCTTATGAATAATTACCCCTCTCGCATATCCTCCTAATATTTTGAGAGTTTTTATAAATATGGATATTTCTAAATTGTATGAGGCATTGCCTAAACGACTTCCCTGTTAATCATCTTATGACGATATCTTCTTGCAAAAAACAATTAGTCGTAGTTATTATTGTTCATTTTTAAAATAATTTTTTTTGTATCGCCTTAATGACCGCTTATTCTTTTATAAAAACAATATTTTTGATATGTTTCCTTTAATAGAACTTACTCAACAAATATGGAGAATGCGTTTTAAAACACAAACAGTAATTACGATTATTTGATAACAGACTATAACACTACTTACTCTATTTCATGACTATTTATATAGGGCACTAAAACTGATAAACCATATGTATAAGAATAAATAAATTTTTGCAGAAAATGTAATTAAAAAAATTTATTCATGAATATGATAGTGTATAAACCTCCATATTCATGAATATTTAAATAAAATAAAATGTCTTAAAATCTTTAACTTGCAAAAGCCATTGCTTTTGGCACTTTTTCTTGTTGAGGAGGCCGTTTTGCTACTCTGGCATATAAACCACTGCAATCTAATTCATGTTTTGCTTTTTCAGCTTTATTTAAGCATCCTACAATTGTTTCCGCTTTACAAACAGATGTACCAAGACTTTTAGCAAGATCGCTATATCTCTTTTCGCTGATAGCTTTTTGCTCACCAACTGAGAGGCGTTCATTTACTTTTTTCAATAAATTACGAAGTTCTGCCTGTAATTGAGGAGAAGCCTCTAAAACTTCTTGCTGTGCTTTTCTTGGTAAGTTGAGAGAGTTTTGTAAATCTTGACTTGGCATTTCTATACGCTGTCCGCAGCGGAGTTGCTCTGTTTTATGCTCCGTTAAGATATTATTTCTGACATTTCGTACAGCATCTACATATTTTTCAACTGCATATCTGAGATCATCAACATGTTCTTCAGCATTTACACGCGCTGCATTTTTGAAGCAAAGAAATTTTCTACCAACAAGACTCCCCATGGATTTAGGAGAATGCGCAATTTGATTGGCAAACCATTCACCATACTGGGGATTTTCATTAATTATACCAAATTTACTTTCTAGCGCATTAGGATTACTATAAACAATTCGTAACAAACTCTCAACGTTTCTTCTCGCTTCTTGAACATCAGTACTATTTGCAACTCCTGCAGCAATTTCCTTCTTTGTCAAAGGGACTATTTGTTCTCTTGGAATAAGAGTTGTATCATGCACTGTTGGAGCAGTGAAAGATATCTCATCTCCAGGCTTAAAAGTTTTCAATTGTTCTGGTGATAAATGATCTTTAGAACCAACAACATAAGTTCCATCAACCTTCATGATAAAACTATTTTGTAAAACACTTTCGTAAACGCCTGTATAAGTTTCACCAGCCTCTGCCACCACAACAAGGTCCTTTTTAAGACTTTTTCCAGTATCCTGCATATGGCTCATGAATTCTTTTAAAAGAATAGTTTTTTGGGGATCAGAAATATCATTAAACATCCATTGCAAAAGTCTTGGATCGCCATATCGTCTTCCCATTTCGCTAGCTACATTCATACGTTCTGTTGTAACAAGAGAAAAATCAAGACTATAGCCAACACTTTTTGCAAGATTTTCAAAAAACAATCGTTGTGTACGACCATTCCCCTCTCTGAATGGATGTATATGATTAAGATGATTAAACATTTGTGCGGCTGTATTAACAAATTCTTCACGTGATAAACCTCGTAAATAATTCCAATCAGCAAGCGATTGATCTAAATCTTTTAAACCTTGATTGATTTCTGAACCATTTGCAAAACTACAGTCATTTGCTTTTTTTATAACTCTTGGCATAGCTGCAGTAGTACCATCTGCAAATGTGAATGGAACATTACGAGTTATTCCAGCCCATTCAAAAGTTTTATTAAATAAGCGATAATGCAACTGCACTAGATAATCGGAATCAAATATATCTGGTAATGGTTCTTGACGTATATCAAAGAGTGCTATTTCTGAATCGCGTGCACAAAGCGTTTCAAAATGTTTCTTATTTTTTTCCCCGTATTTATTTTTTAATGTTTTAGTACCTGGGTATAAAAAATTCTCTGAAGAAGTAGGTAACTGTTGTTTTGTTTTTTTCATGAGTACACTCCTTATTTAAAAGCGTTATCTCCAGCGTAATAATATTCCCCTCTTACTATCCTTTTATTAGTGCTTTTGGATGAGATATAACATCGCCCATTGCATGCGCATTGCTGCTCATCTATTCATCATTTTTTGCATTCTTTTGTATTTTGGTGATGCAAGTTAATATTATTGTATTATATAGGGCGCTAAAGATGATAGACTACGTATACAGAAGAATATAATTGTTTTTTACATAATGTTTTTTTAAAATTAAAAACAATAATCAATACAGAAATTTTTATTTTGTTATAATTAGTAATTTTAGATTGAAAAGATTTGAATATTAAAGTTTTAAGCTTATACTCTCTTGTTTCTTGAAATGATTTTATATAAATTTTGAGATTTCGTATTAATAGGAAATAATTGGCAGATATTGATTTGTGATTGAATGCTTTATGTTCACTTAATTAAATAAAATCCTTATCAAAAGCTGTGGCTATTATCATAAGCTAATCTATATTTTTTCCGAAAAATACTATTAAATTTTTTTATGTTTTATGGTGAAGAAAAACTGTATTGAACTATTTCACTGAATAAGTTTCTAGTTTTAATATATTCCTTATCAAGATATAGAGTGTAATAACTCAATAATGATAAGTATTTCCAATGATTTTTTGCAATTTCTATTTTTTAAGTAAATTTATATCTTTATAAAGTAGCACGATCCATAAGAATATTAAATTCTTCTAATGAATAATTTCCCTTTGCATATCCTTCTAAAATTTCAAGTGTATCTGGATGAAGCGTAATACCGTCAATTGTATAAGTTCTAATCAAAGCATCAACTGCTTTGCGTCGTTTTCTTAACTTTTCCGGCGTGAGAGATAAAAGATTTTCTTTTGTATTTTTTGTCACTTTTTTTCCTTCCCATCTTTAAAAGTATTTATTCTTTCAAAAAACATTTTAATGAAGGAGAAAATTCCATTTAACTACTTCCAAAAATGTTTCGCTGTTTAAATGGATCATAATAAATTTCTGTAACCTTAAATTTTCTGTCAATCCGTTTACATTGAACAATGATATCAATCATTGAAACTAACAAACAACGAATATCATCACGTTCTAAAGCACTTCCACCTTCACTTTCCTTAACCAAAAGAGTCATCTGCTCAAATGCAGCAAGTGCTGTTGATGCATGAACTGTAGTGATAGAACCCGGATGACCTGAATTAACATTTCGGATATAATAAAATGCTGTACCATCTCGAAGTTCTTGTAAGAGAATGCGATCAGGACGCATTCGTAAAGCAGCTTCAAGTAATTCTTTTGGGCCAACAGAGGCCAAACCATGTCCATCTTTTGAATATACCATAGAAACGTGATTTGGCTGTGGTACAACCAACTCTGGTGTATCTTCAATGGTAATAATACGTTCATCAATAGGAATTTTTGCAATTAATGCTTTTGATAAAGTTGTCTTTCCAGAACCAGTTTTCCCTGAAATAAGAATGTTTTTTTGCATCTTTACAGCTTGATTTAAAAAAGACACAAAATCCTTAGTGCAATAAGCATTTACTAAATCATGTTCAGTGCTTTTAAGCTCGTGCAAACGAGATTGATAATCCTTCAACGAAGTAAATGATATTTGTTCGCACACTGAAAATAAGTTTTCATTTGCTAAATCTTCAAGTGAAAAATTTTGCGAGGATGGTTTGCGAATTGTCATACTGACTGTGTCTTTTTCCACTGCAGGAGGGATGACAATTTGAATACGCTCATGTCCCGGCAAAGTAGCAGATAATATAGGATTTTTATCAGATATATTCTGTTTAGAATAAGAAGCGACAACTTTAGCGATCCCCATAAGCTCATTAAATGATAAAGCTGGAGCTTCTACTGTTTTCCATCCATTAACACCTTCAATCATCATTTGGTAAGGACGATTAATAACAATTTCAAAAAGAGTATCGTCTTTCAAAAAATCGTTAATTGGTTTTAATTTTGTTAAAACGACGGCGACTGTTTCATCGCAAATATTCTGTAAATTTTCACTCATTTTACAATGACCATAGAATTTTTATAAAAGTTCCCAGACATAGCGCGATCTAAAACACGCTTTTTATTATCAATTACCTTTAATTTATAAACACTGGAAAAATCTAAATCTCTTGCAACAAAAACATTGACCATTTCACCTTGATTTTTAATCAAGGTTGGAGGAATATTTGTATAATTTTCAGTAACAATACTAGCAATATCTTGCCCAGAAGAAATGACTTCATAATTTTTTGTATCTTGTTTTTTTGCAAAACGATCGTTAGCATAACGGGTTGCATCTCTTACGATTGATACAAGAAGAGCAGACCCAATCCGTTCAAGCCAATGATGATCAACATACCCATCTATACCAGAACGCCCTAAAAAATCTGTTGCTGGTGAAGCTAATGTTATAATAACTCCATTTGGAGTTTTAGCTCTATTCCATAAAATAAAAAGTCGATTTTGACCTTTTTTTAATCCAGCACGATATTCTCCAACGATTTGTGTCCCTTTATCAAGTAAAACAACACGGCCATTATCCGATAAAATATCTCTAGCAACAATACAACTAACAAACCCTGGCTGATCACTGTTAATTGCTGTTTCCAAGATGCATGGAATTGAAGCCCCCATCGCAATAACGTAATTTCTATTACCAAGTATTGAAGCACGAACACTTTTAGAAACTGTAGGTTTAAGAAGATTATTAAAACGCTGTTCTTCTTCATCGGCTTTATTTTCTAATTTATCAGACAAATTATCACTGTTTTTGATATTTGTTGTTCCTTGATTTACATTAGAATAAGCCAATACAGGGGAACGTTGTGCTGCTTCCAATAGAGAAGAATCAAAGTTTCTATTTTCTATTTTTGGAGGTGTCGGTAATTCTATTTTAGGCAACAGAGCTTTACCTGGCTCTTCCAAATCAAGAGGTGTAGGAGAAGGATTTAAAGGGTGAAAAAATTCTGTCTGTTTAATAATCTTTTCTTTTGGAAGTTCTACTGCTTTTTTCTTGTCTGTCGAAAGAGTCAAAAATATTAAATAACCACAAACACCTAAAAGAATAAGAACTGCAGCTGCTTTACTTATATTGGAACGTTCTTTTTTTATTTGACCGTCTTTTATCGTATCGCGATCATCAATATCACTTTCACCAACTTCATTGATCATGGTTTCTTCCTATATTCACTTGACGTTGCACAGATGGTGAGGTTGTTCCAGTTTCAGGATTAATTCCTGCGGGCAAAAATCTTTTATTAAATATGCACAATACTTCATTTCCACGACGCAAAGTAAATTGTGCTGCTGTCGCATGAACAATAACCTGATTTCCTTTAACTGATTTTGGAACAATTGTTTCTTGCCCATCCAGTGATACAAGATAAATAGATGGAATTTCAGTATTGCCCCAAAATGTAAAAGTTGTTGTTTTACCATTATCAAAAACAGAGACCGGCTCAATAACAACTGAACCTTGAGCTTCATAAGCCCAATTGCGCGGACCAAGATTTTCATGAACATTTAAGATATCATTAGCAAGATTTTCTTGGCGCTGCTCAGCTTTTGCTGCGGCGGCTAATTTTCTACGCAAAGCTTCATCTGCTGGATAACGAAACTTCACGAGAAAATATGTTTCATTTCCAGCAGAAACATCACCTTCACGTACTTCTAGTTCAAATTGATAAGATCGTTTTGTTCCGTCTTGACGACTTGTAACAATTTGTAAATTAGTAATAGGTTGAATTTCACGCGGTTTTAAAAAAACAAAATGTCCAGCTGGAGCAACCTGCCAAGCAACAGAATTTCCAATACCTATATGAGTAACTTCTTCATCATCAGCAAATTCAATTTGAACTGAAGAACGAATAGATCCAATAATTTTTGTAACATTATAGGGATCATAACTAACAAATCTTATACGATTATCTTTCTGTGCACTTATAGGAAATGTTTCCGCTAATAATAAATTCGTACAAAAATTTATCACAACAATAAATGTTAAAAAAAATATTCTCAAAAATCTGATCATTTTACCACCTCTGGATCAGATCTATATTCCGACACTTGAAAGCCAAGAGGATTAATTAATCGATCTTCTGCTGAAATGCGTGCGTTTATATAGGAAAAATTTAAAATAGATACTTCATGAAAAATACTTTCCTTCCCGCTAAAATCTCTCACTGTTTTATAATAACGGACCTGAATAAGATCTTGACTTAAAAAGGATATTGACTTTATGGTGACTGTAACAGTCATGTCCTGATAAATATTTTGTGGACTTTCTGGATTGGCTCCAGAATACCATTTTGCGAAACGGGTTTGTTCTGCAGGTGAAGATAGCAGAGATACAATGCGAAAATTATTTTTTGCTTCTGATACCTGAAATCCTTCTCGCGCACGAACATATTGACTAGCAAAATATCGTGTTATCGCTTCATCGTAATTTTGAGGTGCATCTTTTAATGCACTTACAGTATCTACAATTCCCGTTGAATTATCAACGCGGATAACAAATGGCTCTATCGTTTTTAAAGGAACTAACGCTGATACAGCTAAAGCCAAAGAAATGGTCATTAACCCAAAAATTACCGTCAAAATCATAGCAATTTTCATTCGCAGCTGCATACCATACATGCGATCAATATCAAATGATCTTGCTTCTTTTATATATTCATCAAACGCATTATTCTTCACGTACGGCCCCCACAGTTTCTGTAAGACAGTGCTTCATGATTGGCTAAATTGAGTGAAGCAACCTTAAACACCGTATTCTTTTTCTGTTCTCCACTTTTTAGCGTGCCAATAATGACTGGTGCTGTAACTGGTTGGATGATTGTTTTTTGCAAAGTGGAGTTTGTATTATCCCAGTTCCACTTATCCTTATTTAAAGCACGAGTGTACTGACCATCACATCGTGGTAATTTTTTAGACGTAGAACTATTCAACGAAGCACAACCAGAGAGAGATATAGCAAGAGTCAAAATAGCAGTTATCTTTAATTTCATTGTTTTAACTCGCAATTTTTGGGGAAATAATACATCGATATTTTTGTATAAAATAACTTTATACAAATTTGTGATGAAGCGATTAGATTAAATATATGGAACACAAAAATATAAAATATTTCACGTAATATATTCATAGCAAATCCAATGATACATGCAGTCTTTTTAGGCAAAGATTGAACATTAAAATCGACCACGACCTCGAGCTCCATTTTTCATTGCGTTTAATGCAACACCAGAGAGTTTTGAGGCTGCATTTTTTGTTGCGCCACCACTGGCTTTAAACCCACTGGACATCATTGTGAAAATCTGCCCTCCTGAAGATGCTGCAGCGTGGAAATATGGTCCACCATTTGCTAATGCAGAGGCAATACCTGGCAACATGCGAAAAAGTATACTTCCTACTATTGAAGTAACAACGACAGGCGGAAAAAGGTAATAAATTGAATTATAAGAACCATCTAATACATATAGGATAATTTTACACATAATAGTTCCCAACATCATTACTAAAACTTGTAAAATTGTAAAATTTGCCAGTGTCGCAATCCATGCATCTGTAAATTTTCTCGTTGCATTAAATAAATATAAGCTGATAAAAATAGGGCCAAGTCCTATAATCATGACAAGTGCAACTTTTGCAAACATCTGAACAATAAAGCCAGCAATACAAAAAACAATAACGGCTAAAATCATTATAGAACCAAGAAGACCAACCATGATCTTTTCTAAAAACCAAGCGGCAGCTAAAACTTCTTGATAACGAGCGCTTGTCTTTAATAAAACGTAATCAAAAACATTAGAGTCAGCAGGGTTACTATTAAGGGCATTACCAATAGCTTTTGCTAAATCACCAAAGAAAATATCTTTAACATAAGTATTAAATGTATCTGCATTTGTTGCCATCGTCGTCACAACAACAATTTTAATAACATTATTAAGAAGACTATTTACTGAAAGAGCGACACGACCACTCATAACATTATAGCCATATAAAAAGATAAAAATAATCGCTGCAAGATTTAATGGTGCTGAAATAGCAGACGATAAACCACTAATCGTTGAATCAACCACACTATCAAGCGGCTCTAAAATATAATCAGATATACTTTCAAATGGAGAAAAGCTAAAATCTGGCATTTTATTAATTAACTTTTACTTTAGATTTTTCAATTTTTTCTTTCAACTTTTGTTCAATTTCTTTGTGTTTTTGCTGTTGGGCATGTTCACGCATTTCTTCTTTTGTTTTAGAATCTTTTTCTTGAAACATTGAAATGGACTGCAGCTTTAAGATATCTGCCTGGAGTTTTACTTGGATAATAGATAATTCTGCTTGAAGAGCTAATAATTCTTCTGTTTTTTTAGCAGCAGTAATTTTATTTTCTATATCACTAATTTTTTTAGTATTTTCTATCGCAGATTGATAAACAGTTTCAGCTGCCTCTGACTTTATCTCTTCTATTTTTTTTGCGCCTTTTAATGCGCTTTTATAATACTCATCAACATCTAATGATGTATTTTGAGATGTTGCATCAGAAACAAAAAACAAAGCTAAAAATATAGTTAAATAATATTTTTTCATTGATTTTCTCTCCTTTGATAAAATATAGGTAGCCACGTATCTGGATTTGGCCCATATTCATTTATAATTTGGTACATAAGATCGATATTTTTGGTTGTGCCGCTTAATACCGCAATCTCATCATTCATTCCGCGTAAATTAAGCTCTGTAACAACGGAACTTTGTCCTTGTTTAATGAGAAAACGGCGGGATTCTCTGCTTAATTCTGACTGAATTAATTCAAATTCACGTTCAGTCAATTTAAAGTTTTCAACATAATCACTGTAATTTGCTTTTTGATTTGGAAAAAATATTTGTGTAGGACACTGCTCAATAATT